>CAYYCU010000095.1:4556-5710 GCA_964470415.1 uncultured Ruminococcus sp. | reverse complement strand
GGGGGTGTATTGATGGCATTTACGGATATTGAGATAAAGCAGGAATATCGGTCTCGCCTTGATAATGTTATTAAAGACTTCTATATTCCCGTTTTGAAGCAGGCTGTGCTATACAAGCGAGCTGTGGGTTTCTTTTCCTCTACTGCCTTGGTAGAAATGTCTGCCGGCATTTGTGGTCTTGTAAAGAATGGCGGAAAAATCCAACTCATCGCATCTCCTCACCTATCGTCAGAAGATATTGAAGCTATAAATAGCGGACTGAAACGCAAAGACGATGTAATTGAGGAGGCACTTATTCGCCAACTGTCCGAGCCTGTTGGAGCTGAAGAAACGGCAAGATTAAATCTGTTATCCAATTTGATTGCTGCCGGAGTACTCGAAATAAAAATCGCCTTTTTGGAGACAGATAACTCCGTGGGGATGTTCCATGAAAAAATGGGACTTATGTATGACATTGAGCAAAATATTATTGCTTTTTCGGGTTCTATGAACGAAAGCTTCAATGCATTTAGACAGAACTACGAAGCTGTTGACATCTTTACTTCGTGGACTAATGATGAAAATAGAGTTATGGCAAAGCAAGCAGCGTTCAATGCAATGTGGAACGACTACGAGCCAAGTATTAGGGTGCGTGAGTTTCCTAAAGTTGCCGACCTAATTATTAAAAAGTATCGCATTAATGCCAAGACAGACCTTAGTTTAGACGATACACCATTTGACGACACTCAATCAATGACAAACGGTGTTGATAACGATCTATCTGATAACGGTCCGCATATACCCACTAAGGTGAAAATGCGTTCGTACCAGATAGAAGCAATCAATAGCTGGGCAGATAAAGGGTATCGTGGCATCTTCGATATGGCAACCGGAACTGGCAAAACCTATACCGCCCTTGCTGCCGTTGCAACTCTATATAAGGCTACAAACCACAACCTTGCAGTATTTATTGTATGTCCCTATCAACACCTTGTTGAGCAATGGAAAGATGATATTATTGCATTTGGCATGAAGCCGATTATTTGCTATTCTGCATCCACACAAAGGAACTGGAAAGAACGCCTAAAAACCGCAGCTACAAGCTTCAATATTGGGGTTCAAAATCATTTCTGTGTTGTGACTACAAATGCCACCTTCTCCAGCGATTATGTCCA
>CAYYCU010000095.1:0-4456 GCA_964470415.1 uncultured Ruminococcus sp. | reverse complement strand
AAAATCATTTCTGTGTTGTGACTACAAATGCCACCTTCTCCAGCGATTATGTCCAAGGCATCGTAAAAAGAATGCGTGGAAATGTTGTTCTTGTAGTTGATGAAGCACACAATTTTGGTGCAGAAAACCTTAGCACAACGCTTCTTGATAACATGAAATACAGGCTTGCTCTATCAGCAACGATTGACCGTCATGGAGATCTAGAGGGCACGAACAAGCTATATGACTACTTTGGCGATAAGTGTATTGAATACACACTCAAGGATGCCATTGATAACAAAATGTTGACTCCGTACTACTATCATCCTGTTGTAGTTTCACTCAGCGAATCTGAGCTTGAAGAATATTTAGACCTAACATCTAAAATCAGGAAAAATGTTCATCAAGACAAGCACGGTAATGTGGTACTCAGCGAATACGCAAAAATGCTTCTCATCAAGCGTGCTCGTGTTGTTTCCGGTGCAGTTGAGAAAATTGATGTTCTGCGAGAACTAATGCAGAACTACAAAGATGACAATCATATGCTGGTTTACTGTGGTGCAACCACAATGCACGATGTAGACTACAAAGAAGGGCAAGCACACGCCGAAGATATACGCCAGATTGATCTTGTTGCCGATATGCTCGGAAACGAGTTTGGAATGAGAATATCAAAATTCACATCCGAAGAAGATGCTTCCGAGCGTGAACGAATTAAGGCGGATTTTGATGAAGGTGGACATCTGCAAGCAGTTGTTGCTATTCGGTGCCTTGATGAAGGTGTTAACATTCCTAGTATTAAGACCGCTTTCATTATGGCAAGTAGTACAAATCCGAAAGAATATGTTCAACGGCGTGGCAGAGTGCTTCGTTTGTTCAAGGGAAAGAATTATGCAGTAATTTATGATTTTATTACTCTCCCATTTGCACTCGATTGTATAGATCAATTTGATGCTGATACCTTGGAAAGTGGAAAATCGTTGGCGTTGCGTGAAATTGTGCGAATGAAGGACTTCGCCTCTATTGCCGAAAATCCCTTCGACTCTGACGACTTGATCTCTGAAATTCAAAGTGCTTACGGAATAGAATCTGAGAAGGATGATTTGGAGGATGTAGATTATGTCTAATGAAAATGGAATTGATCCCAAAAAACTAAACGAGATGAAAGTTAAGATTTTGCGTGCTGAGCAAGCAAATCTTAGAACGAGAGAAAAGACCACTGATGAAATGGTTGACCATATCCGTAAAATCATATCTTCTGTGGCAAAAAAAGGATTCTGAGGAGGTGCAACTATGCTGATTAAATCTCTAAAAATGCAGAACTTTAGACAGTTCAAAGGGATTACTGCTGTTGACTTCTCCTGTGATCCCGAACAAAATGTCACTATAATTTTGGGCGATAACACCTTTGGCAAGACGACTTTGTTGCAAGCGTTCAACTGGTGTTTCTACGAAACAGTCATGTTTGACAACAATCCCGATTTCCTTCTGAATTTGGAAGTTGCAAACAGCATGAACAACGGCGATTCTGAGACAGTTTCAGTTGAAATATGTGTGGTTCACAACGGTGTGGATTATGTAATTACTCGTTCTCAAATTTACACCTGCACAAGCGGAAAGGTAACCGGAGCAAAAAAAGCACAGGTCAAGGTTTCCTATAAACAAGCTGATGGTCAAACCGAATCCGTTCGTGCAACAGAGGTTCAAAAGGTAATCGAGAATATTCTCCCTAATGACCTATCTACCTATTTCTTCTTCGACACAGAGCGTGTAAGAAGTATTAGCACTCGCAAAGATGTAGCCGATGCCGTGAAGGGCTTGCTTGGTTTATCCATTATGGACACTGCAATTAAACACATCGGAACAAAAGGCAACAAGAAAACTGTTCTCGGTAAATTGTATGGCTCTATGGATTTGGATGGTGACGAAAAAGCCCGTGGTGCTCTTGATATGATTCACAGTTCCGAGGCTAAACGAGAAGCAATCAAGGAACAAATTGAGACCTGTAACTCTCAAATGAAACAGTATGAAGTCCGCAAAGAACAGCTTGATAGCATCTTGCGTGACAATCAAACAACTGCTACCCTTCAGAAAAAGAAGGAAGATTTGGAGCGACGACTTAACAACGAGAGAACGACTCTTGAAAGTACAACTTCCATGTTTTTCAGAGAGTTCAGTAAAGGATCGTTGCAGTTATATGCACAGCCGCTATTGGGCAGAGCAAGTGATTTTTTGGCAGCGATAAAGATTGATGACAAAGGCGTTCGTGATCTTACAGCACCAACTATTTTGGAGCTGCTCAAGCGTGGTCGCTGTATCTGCGGAGCTGAGCTTTGTGAGGGAAATGATGCATACAAGCACCTAATGGATGAGCTGAACTTTGTCCCACCGGAATCAATCGGAAATACAGTTCGCCATTATCGTGAGAAGCTGGCTTCTTTTTCGAGAAATGCTGACCACACCTTTGAAAGTCTAACTTCTCGCTACCAGGAAATCTATCGCTCTAAAGCGAGAATCCAGGAATGGGAAGATGAACTTGCAGACATCAGCACGCAAATCAAGGGCAAGGATAACATGAAGCAGTATGAGACTGAGTTGCTTGATGTAAAGAGCAGACTGCGTGATCTCAACGCCAAGAAAGAGCGATTGATTCGTGATGATGCAACGCTTAAAAGTGAAATTGAACGGTATAAAAAGGTTTACGACAGTCTGATTGCTGTATCGGGTAAGAATAAAGAAACCATGCTACTTATCCAATATGCAGAAGAAATTCTTGATTGGCTTTCAACTACATACAAGGAAAAAGAGTCCTTTATCAGAGACGAGCTTGAAGCCAAAGTTAATCAGATTTTTGAACAGATGTATCATGGTCATAGACGGGTTTCTATCGACCAAAGATACCAGGTTACGCTGCTTACCACCATTGAAGATAAAGAGGTAGCTGCTGGCGAATCCGAGGGTTCCAACAGAGTAAAGAGCTTTGCGTTTATTGCCGGACTTGTCGCCTTGGCAAAAGAAAAACTCATTGCAAATGCAGGAGATGAAGGTTTCAACCTTTCGTCCGAACCTTATCCGTTGGTGATGGATGCTCCTTTCTCCAACGCTGACGAAACCCATACGGCAAATATTTCAAAAGTTCTTCCAGAAATTGCAGAACAGGTTATTATGTTTGTTATGCAGAAGGACTGGCGTTATGCTGAGCCTGTTATGGCATCCCGTGTTGGCAAACAGTATCAGCTAAAGAAGCACAGCGAAACCTATACAGTGTTAGAATAAGGGGGGATTTCAATGTTTGAAAACGATTATAACATTACAGGCAAGCACGCCACATATCTAAAGTTTTTGGCAGCGAAAAACTCCAATTCCAAGGACGGAGATGAAGCCTCTCCAACTGCCGCACGAATTTTTGAGCGATATATTGATGTCTATATGAACGCTGCAATTTGGGGTCTACTGTTTGAGCGAACAGCTCCCAAGGATACGGCTTCAGACGATAGAGCGAGAATCTATGCAGATGCATTTGCAACAGAGCGTGAAAATTGTGTTTTTCTTTACAGGATGGTCATGCTGCTCGACAAAACAACCACATTGGAGCCGAATGTTCGTGTGGATCGTGCTTTTCGGTATGATGTTCAAGAGGACAAGAAAGAAGAATTCGCAAAGAACATGGAGCTATTCCACTCCTATGTCCGTGGCGGAATAGAAGAAATGTATGAGCAACTCACAGATGGATGTTCCACACGAGATGATTATTTGAATAAAGTCTTTGAGGTGCTTTCTACTTTCCGTCAAGAGATAGCAGGCTTGTCATATGAGGCAGAGCTTGCTAAATTGCTCGGCTAAAAACTACTACAAGAAAGGGGGTAATTATATGCAAGACTCGCACTTTTTTGAGTATATCACTTCTTTACTAAGAGAATCCGGTCATATGATTGCCTCCAGACCAACATTCTGCAACCATAGTTCCAGCGAAACTCTTTACATAGACTCCAACAAAGATGTAATTCTCTCACGAAATGACCAAGCACTCCTCGCTACTGTCGATAATGTTTCGTTAATTGCGGAGATAGAGTGGTCTGGTGTAATTGATGAGCTTGCGGAAAAAATACAAATTTTCTCCGCAACAGTCAGCAGCTCAAGCCGATCTCGGAGTCAAGATGTTGCAGACATTCATTTCCTTCTTCAGAAATTCTGGACCAATAGCCACAGCATTGTTTTCTTTAAGAATGACGATCAATTTATTATTTCCTTTGCTGATGAAATGCAGTCGCACATTCTTTCCGATTGGCACAATATTATTGACGACTATGATAAAGTTGTGGAGCGCATCTCTGTTGCCAATATAACCCTCGATGATTGCTCTACATATTTTGATGATTTCATTTATTCCATTGCAAGAGAATATTACATTTATCCGGTTTCGTTTGAAAATGCATCCTACGGAATGTTGCCTATAGATTTACTCTCACCCAAATTT
>CAYYCU010000094.1:5143-6237 GCA_964470415.1 uncultured Ruminococcus sp. | reverse complement strand
TGTGAACGTCCGTTTATTCGCCGATATGCCAAACAAAACGAATACCGGCCGTTCATGTCGTTTTGGAAAGTAAAGCCTTAAACGTCCGAAAACACACGGCACAAAAAATTTTAAAAAAAGAAAGGAACGCATATGAGCATTGCAACCTTTGGCCCCGGCGGAAACAGCGATCGGTTTTACGCGGAAGGCAATCAATCCACCTTGCAAAGTCCCGGCTGGGTAAAACGGTTTGGACTGGACGCATTTGAATACGAAGCGGGAAACGGCCTGACAGCGGGAGAAGCTTCTTTGCGCGCCATTGGGCAAAAAGCGCGGGAACACGGCATTTTCATGTCCCTGCATGCACCTTATTTTATCTCTCTTTCGGGTATTGTGGAAGAAAAACGCCTCAAAAGCATTGATTATATTCAAAAATCACTTTGGGCAGCCGAGCTTTTGGGAGCCGATACCATTGTCATTCACAGCGGCAGCGCTGCCAAAATTTCCCGCGAGGAAGCCATGGCACTTTCCAAAGATACCTTGGCACGTGTGGCGGAGGCAGTGGGTACTCCCGCAATTCGCCTCGGCATTGAAACCATGGGCAAAATCAATCAGCTCGGCACATTGGCGGAAGTAATTGAACAATGCCGCGTTTCTCCTATCTATGCGCCCGTTGTGGATTTTGGACACTTAAACGCACGGGAGCTTGGCAAAGCGTTTGCATGTGCGGACGATTACCGCCGTGTGTTTGATGAAATTGCCGTTTCGCTCGGCGATGGTTTTGCAAAAAATTTGCATTGCCATTTTTCAAAAATTCAATATACCGCGGCAGGCGAAAAAAAGCACCTCACCTTTGCAGATACCGAGTTTGGTCCTGCCTTTGAACCGTTGGCGGAAGCCATTATCCGGGAAGGTGTTGCTCCGCGCATCATTTGTGAATCCGACGGAACACAGGCCGAGGACGCGCTCTATATGAAAAACACATTGCTCGGACAGATGAAAAAAGAAAATGAATCATAATATTTTCGGAGGTATCCATATGATGACCGCTTGCAAACACACCGTTTTGCTTTTGCTCGCCCTGCTCCTTTGCATTCCCTTATCGGCATGCAATC
>CAYYCU010000094.1:0-5043 GCA_964470415.1 uncultured Ruminococcus sp. | reverse complement strand
CGCATTCTGCGTCAACACTGTGAAAAAGCGGGATACCGCCCCGGCTTCACCATTTATGACACCGATGACAGCAAAAAGACCGTTCTTGCCGCCATGCAGCGTTGCGGCATTGACGAAAAACTGTTGCCGGCAAAAAGCGTTATGAACGCCATCAGCCGTTCCAAAGATAAGCTGATGTCCCCCGATGCGTTTGCCATGGAGGCGGGAAACGATTTTCGCCAAAAACAAATCGCCCGTGTATATGAGGCATATCAGCAAATTCTGCGCGAATCCAATGCGCTGGACTTCGATGACATCATTATGCAAACGGTACTGCTCCTCAAAAATCATACCGAGGTGCGGGAAGCATATCAAAGGCGCTTCAAATACGTCTGTGTAGATGAATTTCAAGACACCAACGTGGCGCAGCTTCAGCTTACCGTTCTGCTTTCCGGTTTTTACCAAAACCTCATGGTGGTTGGCGATGACGACCAAAGCATTTATAAATTCCGCGGCGCAACCATTGAAAATATTTTAACCTTTGACAAAACCTTTCCGCAGGCAAAAGTCATAAAACTGGAGCAAAACTACCGCTCCACACAAACCATTTTGGACGCGGCAAATACCGTAATCTCTCACAACGCCGGACGGAAAGGCAAAACGCTTTGGACGGCGGCGGGAGAGGGAGAAAAAATTCATCTCCGTTTGTGCGAGGACCAAAATGCCGAAGCGCGCCAAATTGTGGAAACCGTGAACCGTGAAGTGGCGGCAAACAAAGCAATTTACCGCGACTTTGCCGTGCTGTACCGCACCAATGCACAGGCAAACAGCATCGAAAAAGCCTTTGCGCGCTCCGCGGTTCCCTACCGCGTATTGGGCGGAACACGCTTCTCCGACCGCAAGGAAATTCGAGATGTGGTCGCATATTTACAACTCATCAACAACCATGACGACAACATCCGCCTTGCACGCATCATCAACGAACCCAAACGAAAAATCGGTGCCAAAACGCTGGACGCCATTGCGGCCATTGCCGAGGAACAGGGGTGCAGTCAGTTCGATGTCATCGACCGTGCCGCCTCCTTTCCCGCACTGGAACGAAGCCGTGCCGTTTTGGAACAGTTCTCCGCATTGATTCATTCGCTGACCGAAGCCGCAAAGGTATTCTCATTGGACGTACTGTTTGATATGATGCTTGACCGTTCCGGCTATCGCCAAATGCTGATTGATGCCGGGCGCGAAGAAGCGGAACGGCTTGAAAATTTGGATGAATTTAAATCCGGCATTCTGGAATACATAAAGGAAAACGAAGAGCCGACCTTAACGGGCTTTTTGGAGGAAACGGCACTGGTTGCCGATGTTGACCGATACGATGAAAGCGCCGATGCCGTGGTCATGATGACCATTCACAGCGCAAAAGGCTTGGAATTTCCCATCGTGTTTTTGCCGGGTATGGAAGACGGACTCTTCCCCGGCATACAAACCATGACAGCAGGAGAAAGCGAAATGGAAGAGGAACGCCGTCTTGCCTACGTTGCCATTACGCGTGCAAAACGTGCGCTCTACGTCCTTCACACAAGAAGCCGACTGCTGTACGGTCAAACCATGTACAATCCCGTCTCTCGCTTTATCAGCGAAATTCCCTCCGCGTTGATAGAAAAAGAAGATGACAGCACCCCGTTCTTTGCCCGTTCGGCATATTCCGGCGCTTCCGCTGTCTATGGGATGCGCGGAGCCGAGCCTGCAGTCTCTCAAAAACGAACTTATTACAGTGAGCATGCCGCTCCCACAAACGTCAAGCATGCTCCTCCGCCCATGGCAGAAAAGATAACGGTCGGACGCCCCCTTTCCACACCCAAACAGCCGGGCGCAAAGGCACTTTTTGCCGCCGGAGACCGTGTGCGTCACATTACCTTTGGGGAAGGCGAAATTTTATCGGTAAAACCAATGGGCGCCGATACGCTTTATGAGGTTGCATTTGACCGCGTGGGTACCAAAAAATTGATGGCAACCTACGCCAAACTCAAAAAAATATGATTTTTACATGAGACTTGCGTCATTTTGAACAAAATTGAGCCTGCGATTTTGTTCAAAATCGTACGTTCTTCTGCTTTTCAGCCGGACAAAAAATGTGATATAATATATTGTTAAGCAAAAAGAAATCGAAAAATGGGGAGATAACAGCTTTGATCAGAGAAGATTTGAGAAACATTGCGATTATCGCACACGTTGACCACGGCAAAACAACGCTGGTAGACGGACTTTTAAAGCAGGGCGGCATTTACCGCGACAATCAGGAAACCGTTACCCGTGTCATGGACTCCGGAGACCTGGAAAAAGAGCGCGGCATTACAATCCTGGCAAAAAACACGGCCGTACATTATAAGGATGTAAAGATCAACATTATTGATACCCCCGGACATGCCGATTTTGGCGGCGAGGTGGAGCGTATTTTAAAAATGGTAAACGGCGTTATTTTGCTGGTAGACGCCGCAGAAGGTCCCATGCCGCAAACGCGCTTTGTTTTGCAAAAAGCATTGGCTTTAAACCACCGCGTCATTGTCTGTATTAACAAAATAGACAAGCCGGACGCACGCATCGGCGAAGTAGAGGACGAAATTCTGGAGCTCTTAATTGACCTTGGCGCAAACGATGAGCAACTGGACAGCCCCATGCTTTACTGTTCGGGACGCTCCGGAACCGCAACCGAAAATCCGAACGAAGAAGGAACCGACCTTACCCCGCTGTTTGAAAAAATCCTTTCTTACATGCCCGCGCCGGAAGGTGACGAAACCGGAGACCTGCAGCTTTTGGTTTCCTCTATCGACTACAATGATTACGTAGGCCGTATCGGAATCGGACGCATTGAGCGCGGAAGCATCCGTGTCGGACAGGAGGTTGCCGTTTGTAACTTCCACAATCCCGATATGATTAAAAAGACAAAAGTGGTTTCGCTCTATCAGATTGACGGTCTGATACGCAAGCCCGTGGAAACCGCAAACGTTGGCGACATCGTTTGCTTCTCCGGTGCAGGTGAAATCACAATCGGCGATACGCTGACCGCAGTTTCCGCTCCGGAGCCTTTGGAATTTGTAAAGGTTTCCGAGCCCACCATGGAAATGACCTTTATGGTCAACAACAGCCCTCTTGCCGGCAAGGAAGGAAAATTTGTTACCTCGCGCCAAATCCGCGACAGACTCTACCGTGAGCTGTTAAAGGACGTTTCTCTGCGCGTGGAGGACGGCGATACCACCGATGAATTTCGCGTGGCGGGCAGAGGAGAAATGCATCTCTCCATTTTATTGGAAACCATGCGCCGCGAAGGCTTTGAGCTGGCATGCTCCAATCCTCGCGTGCTTTACAAAGAAATCGATGGGCAAAAGTGTGAACCGATGGAACGCGTAACGCTTGACGTACCGATGGATTTTGTCGGCACGGTGGTAGAAAAGTTGAGCCAACGCAAGGGAGAGTTGCTTTCCATGAATCCAATCGGAAGCCGCACCCGCATTGAATATTCCATTCCCGCACGCTGTTTGTTCGGATACCGCTCCGAGTTTTTAACCGCTACGCACGGAGAAGGCGTCATCAACACCATTTTCGATGGTTACGCACCGTTCCGCGGAGAGGTTGCCATGAAGTTTACCGGCTCCCTGATTGCCTCCGCAGATGGTGAAACCACGCGGTACGGTCTGTATAAAACACAGGAACGCGGCCAGCTTTTTGTCGGTCCGCAAACGCAGGTATATGAGGGAATGATTGTAGGAGAAAATCCGAAAAACGATGACATTGCCGTCAATCCCTGCCAAAAGAAGCAGCTCACCGCCATTCGTTCTGCCGGTGCGGATGAAAAATTGCTTTTAACGCCGGCAAAAATTTTCACTTTGGAAGAAGCCATTGAATATATTACCGATGATGACCTCATCGAGGTAACGCCAAAGTCCATTCGGTTGCGCAAAAAGATTTTGAATACCGAAATTCGCATGAAAGAAATGATGCGCAAGCGCCGCGCATTGGAAGCACAAAAGAAATAACAACGTCAAAAAAACCGTACCGTAAGTGAAGTCAACACTTACGGTACGGCTTTTTTCTTTCAAAATCGGGAATGCTTCAAACGCGATACTTGTTATATCATCCATTGCAAAGCGTTCCCTGTTCGCTTTAGTTTTTCAAGCTGTGAATCGGGGCGGGGATTCTGCCGCCGCGATGAATAAATTTGGCGGGAGAATACGTATTTAAAGGCATGACGGGTGCCGTTCCCAAAAGACCGCCGAAGCTGACGCTGTCACCCGCCTTTTTGCCGTATGCGGGAATGACGCGGACAGCCGTGGTTTTGGTGTTGACAACGCCAATGGCAATCTCGTCCGCAATAATACCGTCAATCACTTCTTCCGAGGTGTCGCCGGGAATGGCAATCATATCCAATCCCACCGAGCAAACAGCCGTCATGGCTTCCAATTTTTCCAGCGTCAGCGCGCCTCTTTCCGCAGCGGCAATCATACCCGCATCCTCGGATACCGGAATGAAAGCGCCGGAAAGACCGCCTACATGGGAGGACGCCATAACTCCGCCTTTTTTTACCGCATCGTTCAGCATGGCGAGCGCGGCGGTGGTGCCGTGCGCACCGCAAGATTCCAAGCCCATTTCCTCTAAAATATATGCAACCGAGTCGCCGATAGCAGGCGTTGGTGCCAAGGAGAGATCCACAATGCCAAACGGGGTATTCAAGCGTTTGGAAGCCTCGTTTGCCACCAATTGACCAACGCGCGTAATTTTGAACGCCGTCTTTTTAATGACATCGGCAAGCTCGGAAAGATTGCAATCCCCTGCGCGGCGAATGGCGGAAGCAACCACGCCGGGACCGCTGACGCCAACGTTAATGGCGGTTTCCGGCTCTCCGATTCCGCAAAACGCCCCTGCCATAAAGGGGTTGTCCTCCGGAACATTGGCGAACACAACCAATTTTGCACAGCCAATGGAATTGTTATCGCGTGTGAGATAGGCGGCGCGCTTAATTGCGGAACCCATCATGGTAATGGCGTCCATATTGATACCCGCCTTGGTGGA
>CAYYCU010000093.1:4652-6238 GCA_964470415.1 uncultured Ruminococcus sp. | reverse complement strand
CATGCTGCCAAGAGGCATGCCAACAGCAACATGGCTACCAAGGTGAATAAAATTTTTGCTTGTGTTTTCATAAAGTCTCCTTCCTTATCTTTTGTTCTAAAGATATAAGTCTATTATAGCCGTTATCCAAACAATTGTCAATACTTTTTTGGAAAATTGTATAGATTATTTTTTCTTTTTAGATTTTTTAGATTTTTTAGATATATTTAAAAAGCTCCATATCTATTATCGTAACATTCTATTGAGAACACGTTCGGCACGGGCATGCGCAAAGGCTTGGTCAAGCAACTGTCCGCCGCTTATCATGGCAATGCGTCCAAGAGGATAGCGCGCGGCACGGGAAGAAATGGCATATACAAGCTCTGCGTCCGAAGGATAATCTTCCAAAAGCAATGCATACCGTGCGTCAAATAACCCTTCTTTGGCAAAAAAAGCAAGCAAAACATCTCCGGTTTCAAAGGAGGCAGCCGACCATACCACCGCAGGCAAACCGACCGTTCGGCCAAGATATGCAAGCAGGGACGTTGCCGCGTCTCCGCCGCAATCAATGCGCAAGATCAGCTTCCACTGCCGTTCTCGGCACAGCTTACATAAAAAGCGTGCCGTTTGCGTCAGCAATAAGCCGTTGTTCTCTCGGTCTGCCGTTTTATCCGAAAGGCAACCGTTTACACTGTATGGATTGGGTTCGGAAAAGCAAAAATTCTTTGGCAAACGCAAATAAACCGCATGACATCCGGCAAGCGCAAACGCATCACAAATTTCCCGCATTTCCAAACTCCAGCCGTTCCACTGTTGATGTGCGGTAAACAAAAGCGAATTGCCATCCAATATCGGCTCTGTTCCAACGGCTTCCGCAAGCTTTAAATCTTTTTTTTGCATGACGCAACGACTCGAAAAAGCCGCCGTCATCTTTTTGGCAACATCGGCAACGGTTATTTTTTGCTCCATGCATTGGTTGGCAACCGTTTGCCAAATATGCTTACACGTCTGTAAGGACAGCACATCCTCCGTGTTAAAATAAGCATGCAGCAAAAAGGCCAACCGTGCCGGCAGAGGATGTCCCTGCAACACGTTGGACGCCTTGCAAAGTTCGTAAAACAGTTCATAATCCGATGTGCCTGCCCCAAATTCTTTGCCGTAGGAAAAGCCAAGCAACTGTCTTACGGCGTATCGGTCGGTCAAATCCATTACATTCCCTATCGGCGCGGTAAAATCAATTTGCGGCAAAAAAGTAAAATCCATTTCAAACATTTGTTTGCGCATGTTGTACGCTCCTCTTTTTTTGTCTTATTGTAGCACAAAAGTGAAAACTCGTCAACAAAATATCGAAAAATTATACCCAAATTGCAAATTTTTTTTGGAAGCTATGGACGAACCGGCTTTTTTATGTTATACTGTTAAAAGAAAAAGGCCATGCACCGCAGCAACGTAGGATAAAAGCCGTGAAAGGAAGCACAAAAATGGATTTTAATACGTTCAGTTTAATATATCCCGACAACGAGACAAAACAGCAACATGAAAGCGGAGAAAAACGTCCCGATATTGATTTGTTTACCCTGCAAGAACTCGGACTTTTGGAAATTTTT
>CAYYCU010000093.1:0-4552 GCA_964470415.1 uncultured Ruminococcus sp. | reverse complement strand
GCCTTTAACAGCGCAATCAATGAGGTTTACAAATCGTCTTTGCGCTCATGGAAGCGAATTGTGCAAACGTACGTTTTGGAAAATACCGAATTTTTACTGAATTTGATGCCGGAATTTGAGTTTTTGGTGCGCGGCACGCAAATGCTGAAGGCATTAAAAGAAAAGAATTGTCCTCTTATTATTCCCGACATCCGTCCCATGGAAGAACATGCCTTTGCCGCCTATGCACTATACAACCCGTGTGTCGCGCTGAAAATCAACGATGACATTATTCCAAACGATCTTGTTTTTGATGAAAAAGCCGCAATTTATGTTCTTACAGGACCAAACCGCGGCGGAAAATCGGTTATCACCTGTGCCGTTGGCTTGGCACAAGTGATGCTTCAGCTTGGTATGTATGTTCCCGCAACCGATGCAACCATATCGCCCGTGGACGGAATTTACACCCACTTCCCAACCGGTGCCGAAGATACCATTGACAAGGGACGGCTTGGAGAAGAATGCGCACGCCTCGGAGAAATTTTTGACTGCGTAACGGCAGACAGTTTGGTTTTGCTGGATGAATCCCTTTCCTCTACGGGCAGTTACGAAGCCTCTTATATTGCCTCGGAGGTATTGGAGGGTTTGGCGCATGTCGGTTGCCGCTGTCTCTTCTCTACCCACTTGCATGAACTTGCAGCCGAAATTGAGCAAATCAATGCGCGCGCGTTGGCAAACGGAGGCGTTGCAATAGACACTCTGGTGGCGGGAATTGCCAATCAGGGAAAACGTTCGTTTCGCATTATTCGCGCAAAACCGGACGGAAAGAGCTATGCGCGCGATATTGCCGAAAGCTACGGCTTGACCTATGACAGCATTTTACACCGCTTGGACAAAAACGGTTAAAAAGCAAAAGGAGACAGCCTATGAACGGTTCTGTAAACCAAAAACCCGTAACCAATTGCGAAACCTGTGTTTACTACGATTATGACGAGGACTACGATACGTATGTATGCTGTATGAATTTAGACCAAGATGAAATGGAAGGGTTCCTTTGCGGTCAAACACAGTCTTGCCCCTATTATCGCTTTTATGATGAATACAAAAGCGTACAAAAGCAAAATTAAATAAAAAGCGCAGGAAAAGCCGAATACAAGTTGTATTGATGCTTTTCCTGCTTTGTTTTTATCAAATAAATTTATTCAAAATCGACTACATTCACCCAACCGAGCAAAAACTGTCTTTCCTCAAGATTTCTTTTAACAGATTGAGATGCTGCCACAATGGGAAGCCATTTTTGAATATACTGAATTGCGGTATCGCTCTTTTTGCAAAATGTTTTTAAATAAAGATTCGCAATGTCCTTCTTTCCTGCAAGATGGAACAAAAGGTAGGTTCTTGCTACATCGGCGGCCGCATTGCCCTGCGTTGCATGTGCCCAATCCAAAATATACGGCGTACCGTCCGGTGCAATGATAATATTGGAAGGGTTAAAATCTCCGTGGCATACCTTGTTATGCTTGGGCATTCCCTCCAAACGGGTATGCAATTCATAACGTGTGGTAGCATCCAAATCGGTAAGGTCAATCTTTCGATTCATCTTATCCTTCAGTTTTGTCAAAAGCGGCGATTGCTTTTGATGAATGGAGAGTTGCACATCTATCATCAAATTCATATATTCTTCCAAATTGTCCGGATTCTCATTCATCAGCGTTTCCAAGGTTTTCCCCGCAATATAATCCGAAACAATCGCCCATTTTCCATCGATTTTAACGACTTCATGGATTTTTGGTATATTCAGCCCGGTTTCTTCCACTCTGGCCTGATTCAAAGCCTCATTCAAAACATCTGCTTTGGAAAAATCTTCATCAAAAACCTTGATGCAAAGATCACCATCGCGATAAATTGTTTTGTGCAATCTTTTTGCAATCACATTATCCAATTTCATAGCGACTCTCTCCTTAATTTTATATCTCTTTATGGGTTCCGTAATAAGCATTGAGATACATTTGTTTAATCTCGCTCATTAAGGGGTAACGCGGATTTGCGCCGGTGCATTGGTCATCGAATGCCTGCTCAACCATGTCATCGAGACGGGTGAGGAAATCCTTTTCGTCAATGCCGTAATCCTTTATGGTCGCCTTGATTCCGACACGCGCCTTCAAGCTGTTGACTGCCTTTATCAAATTCTCAAGCTTCTCTTCATTGCTGTTGCCGCCAAGTCCCAAATAATCGGCGATTTCCGCATATCTTGCAAGCGTGTGCGGATGGTCGTATTGCGAGAAGGTTCCCATTTTTGCCGGTGCCTCTGCCGCATTGAACCGAAGCACTTCTTCTATCATCAATGCGTTTGCTACTCCGTGCGGCAAATGGTGGAATGCGCCCAGCTTATGTGCCATAGAGTGGCACACGCCGAGAAATGCGTTCGCAAATGCCATGCCTGCCATTGTTGCCGCATTTGCCATCTTCTCTCTTGCTTCCACATCATTTTGTCCGTTCTCATATGCTCTCGGCAAATACTCAAAAATCATCTTCAATGCGCGAAGCGCCAAGCCGTCGGTATAGTCGGTTGCCAGCATTGCGGCATATGCCTCCAGTGCATGCGTGACGGCATCTATTCCCGATGCAGCTGTCAAGCCGCGCGGGGCGGACATATGGAAATCGGCATCAATAATTGCCATCTTCGGCAACAACTCATAGTCGGCAAGCGGATATTTTACGCCCGTCTTTTCATCGGTGATAACGGCAAACGGGGTTACCTCGGAGCCGGTTCCCGCCGATGTCGGAATGGCTATGAAATATGCCTTCTCTCCCATCTTGGGGAATGTATAAACTCTCTTACGAATATCGATAAAGCGCATTGCCATATCCATAAAGTCTGCTTCCGGATGCTCATAAAGCACCCACATTATCTTTCCGGCGTCCATTGCGGAACCGCCGCCGAGGGCGATAATGGTATCGGGTTGGAAGCTTCTCATCTGTGCGGCTCCCTCAATTGCGTTGGCAAGTGTCGGATCCGGCTGTACATTGTAGAATGTGGTATGCTGGATTCCCATTTCGTCCAGCTTATCGGTTATCGGCTTGGTATAGCCGTTTTGATACAGGAACGTATCGGTTACGATAAACGCTTTCTTTGCACCTCTTACGGTCTTCAGCTCATCCAAGGCAACGGGCAGACAGCCTTTTTTGATGTATACTTTTTCGGGAGCGCGGAACCAAAGCATATTTTCCCTTCTTTCTGCAACGGTTTTGATATTGATAAGATGTTTTACACCCACGTTTTCGGATACGCTGTTTCCTCCCCATGAGCCGCAACCCAAGGTCAGGGACGGGGCAAGCTTAAAGTTATACAAATCTCCGATTCCTCCGTGAGAAGACGGGGTATTCACCAAAATACGGCAGGTCTTCATTCGGGCGGCAAACGCCTTCAGCTTTTCTCTTTCGGTGACTTCGTTAATATACAGAGACGAGGTATGTCCGTATCCTCCGTCCGCTACCAAGCGGTCTGCCTTATCCAATGCTTCTTCAAAGCTCTTTGCGCGGTACATTGCCAAAACGGGAGACAGCTTTTCATGTGCAAACTCCTCGGAAAGCTCTACGCTCTCCACCTCGCCAATCAGGATTTTGGTTCCTGCCGGAACCGTAACGCCCGAAAGTGCTGCGATTTTGGATGCGCTTTGTCCTACGATTTTGGCATTCAGCGCGCCATTGATGATAATGGTCTTTCTAACCTTTTCAGTCTCTTCTTCATTCAGGAAATAGCAACCTCTTGTTGCAAACTCATTCTTTACGGCGTCATAAATCTTTTCCAAAACAATCACAGACTGCTCGGACGCACAGATCATACCGTTGTCAAAGGTTTTGGAATGAATAATCGAGTTGACGGCAAGCAAAATATCGGCACTCTCATCAATAATGGCAGGCGTATTGCCGGCTCCCACGCCGAGCGCAGGCTTACCGCTGGAATATGCGGCTTTTACCATGCCGGGACCGCCCGTTGCAAGAATGATGTCGGCTTCCTTCATCAAGGTGTTTGTCATTTCCAATGACGGAACATCTATCCAATCAATAATACCATCCGGCGCTCCTGCCGCAACGGCTGCTTCAAGTACCAATTTAGCCGCCGCTATGGTTGCATTTTTTGCTCTCGGATGCGGAGAGATGATAATGGCATTGCGTGTCTTTAACGCCAGCAGACACTTGAAAATTGCCGTGGATGTCGGATTGGTGGTAGGAATGACTGCCGCTACAACGCCGATCGGCTCTGCAATCTTTTGTATCCCGTAGGCTTTGTCCTCTTCAATCACGCCGCAGGTCTTGGTATTCTTATATGCATTATAGATATACTCTGCCGCATAGTGGTTTTTGATGACCTTGTCCTCTACCACTCCCATGCCGGTTTCTTCCACTGCCAATTTGGCAAGCGGGATTCTTGCCTTATCCGCTGCCGATGCCGCCGCAAGAAAAATTTTGTCTACCTGTTCCTGCGTATAGGTCGCGTATTCCTGCTGCGCCTCTCTCGTGTGCGCTATCGCTTCCTGCAATTTCTCTACTCCATCTACTGTTTCGTAAA
>CAYYCU010000092.1:0-6255 GCA_964470415.1 uncultured Ruminococcus sp. | reverse complement strand
ATGTACGCCCTCCGACACCCCACCGGCGCAAACCACCGCCGCGGGCGGAAACAATCCCCCAACCGACGATACCACCGGCGGCGATACGCCCGGCAATCCCAATGGCAATGGTGGTACGCAAAAAACAACACCCTCGGCGTGCGAAAAGAACGGGCACACCGCAGTGGTTGACCAAGCGGTAGCCGCAACCTGTACCGAAATCGGTCTGACCGAGGGAAAGCACTGCTCGGTTTGCAATGAGGTCATTGTTGCACAAACCGAAATTCCAAAGTTGGCTCATACGTATCAAAACGGTATTTGCACCGTGTGTAAAGAACCGCAACCACAAGAATTAGAATATACGCTGATCAAAAATTCGTATTACGAAGTTTCCGGTATCGGAAACTACCCAAGTACAGAAATTCATATTTCGGCAGAGTATCGGGGATTGCCGGTAAAGAGCATTGGTTCTTATGCGTTCAAAGACTGTAGCGGCATGACGAGTATTACCATACCGAGCAGTGTTACGAGCATTGGCTATCAGGCTTTCTATAAGTGTAGTCGCCTAACGGATATTACCATACCGGACAGTGTCACGAGTATTGGTTATCAGGCATTCTATGGTTGTAGTAATCTGACGAAAATTACCATACCGGATAGCGTCACCTGCATTGACGATGATGCGTTCGAAAGTTGCAGTAGCCTAATGCACAATATATATGACAATGCAAGCTATTTGGGCAATGAACAAAATCCTTATGTGGTCTTAATAGGAGCCACCGATACGTCTATTACAAGCTGTGAAATTCATCCGCAAACAAAGGTGATTTGCGGTTCTGCGTTCCGGTATTGCGATAGCCTGACGAGCATCACTGTTCCGGACGGCGTCACGAGCATTGGCAGTTATGCGTTCCAAGATTGCCGCAAATTGACAAGCGTCACCATACCGGACAGCATTACAAACATTGGCTTTTACGCATTCAACAAGTGCAATCGTTTGACGTACACGACATATCACAATGCGAATTATTTGGGCAACGAACAAAATCCTTATGTGGCACTGATAACAGCAATGGATACTTTTATGACAAGCTGTGAAATTCATTCGCAAACAACGGTGATTGCCGATTATGCGTTCTCCAATTTCAGTAGTTTAATGAGTATTGCCATTTCGGACAGCGTTACGAACATTGGCGAATATGCGTTTTGGAATTGCAGTAGTCTGACAAGTGTTTCCATTCCGGATAGTGTTGTCTGTATTGGCTATCAAGCATTCTCCGATTGCAGTTGTCTGACAAGCGTGACAATCGGAAACAGCGTGACAAGCATTGGCGATTATGTGTTCGACAATTGCAGTAATCTGACGAGCATCACAGTTGCAGAAGGCAATTCGGTTTATCATTCTGCAGGAAACTGTTTGATTGAAACGGCAACAAAAGCCCTAATTACCGGCTGTTCCGCAAGTGTCATTCCAATGGACGGAAGCGTTACCGGCATTGGTGTTCATGCGTTTTCCGGTTGCAGCAACCTGATTAGCATCACCATACCGAACAGTATTACGAGCATTGGCAGTGGTGCGTTCTTCTATTGCAGCGGATTGACAGATATTACCATACCGAACGGCGTAACACACATTGATACGGGGGCATTTCAATGTTGCAGCGGCTTGACGAACATTACAATACCGAACAGCGTCACGAGCATTGGCTCTTCTGCGTTCTCCGGTTGCACGAGCCTTGCGAGCATCACGATACCGAATAGCGTTACATGCATTGAAGGTACTGTGTTTTATGAATGCAGTAAATTGACAAGTATCATCATTCCGGATAGCATTACAAGTATTGGCAAGGCTGTGTTTTATGATTGCAGTAACTTGACGAACATCACCTTCATCGGCACGCAGACTGAATGGGATGCGATTGAAAAAGACCGCAATTGGAATCTCAATTGCTCTGCAACCGTGGTTTGCACAGGATAAAACAACCGAATCGATTTTCTAAAAAATCAATCGCATATTATTTTGCGGGCATGTTTCAACGAACATGCCCGCGGTTTTGTTTATATTCCGTAAGTTTGTGTGATAGGATCCATAAAAATGCCGATTTTCGGGGTTATAAAAGTGAAAACGATAAATAAAACAGCAATCAAACAGAGCAGGGCAAAGCAAATTTTTTGTGAGAAACAGTGAGCGGAATCTTGTTTGAACAAACGTGTTTCATAAAGATATGCAATTGCCGCGGCAATAAAGAAAATGGCAATGTTAACCCAATCCGGCGATTTTCCGATTGCCCCGTTGTAGGTATAAAAAATAACCGGAATCAATACAAGACCGAGAAGAATCCCTTTGCATTTGATACACCAAAAATCCGTTCTTTCCCGAAAGAAAAAGCTTTGCACAACGGCATAAAAAAACATGGGCCAAAAAAGCAATTTCATATGCTCCCAAGTGGATTCATTCACTGCGGAAAGCGGTGCAATCCATACGGATTGATTCAGCCAATCATATAAAAAATGCAACAGCGTACCGCAAAACGAGGTTACCGCAAAACCCATTAATTGCCAAAGTCCGATTGATTTTTTCATCATTTCACCTCAAATTATTTGTTTAAACAGAGTATATTCCGAATTTTTTAAAATATAACGGATTTTTGTACAAATATTTTGCTTTTTACTAATTTTTGTAAAAGCTATGGACAAACGGACAAAAAAATGATATAATAATATATCAAGTTTTTTGGAGGAACGTATTTATGATGACCGATATTGAAATCGCACAATCCGTGCAAATGAAACCGATTGGAGAGATTGCCAAAGCGGCAGGCATCACCGAGGATTATTTGGAGCAATACGGAAAATACAAAGCGAAAATCGATTATGCGCTATTAAAAGAAAGCAAACGTCAAAACGGAAAACTGATTCTTGTAACAGCCATTACCCCTACGCCTGCCGGAGAAGGGAAAACCACGACAACCATTGGTTTGTCGGACGGGCTCAAACGGATTGGAAAAAATGTTATGGTTGCATTGCGCGAACCTTCGCTCGGACCTGTTTTCGGGATTAAAGGCGGTGCAGCAGGCGGCGGTCATGCACAGGTTGTTCCAATGGAAGACATCAATTTGCATTTTACCGGCGATTTTCATGCCATCGGCGCGGCAAACAATTTATTGGCGGCAATGCTTGATAACCACATTTATCAAGGAAATGTACTCAATATTGATCCTCGCCGTATCACGTGGAAGCGTTGCGTGGATATGAACGACCGTCAGCTCCGTTTTGTAACCGATGGACTTGGCGGACGCATAAACGGTGTTCCGCGCGAAGACGGCTACGATATTACGGTGGCTTCTGAAATTATGGCGGTTTTTTGCCTTGCAAATTCCATTACCGATCTCAAAGAGCGACTTTCTCGCATTATTGTGGCTTATACGTATGATGAAAAGCCGGTTACGGCAGGTCAGCTCGGAGCGGTTGGTGCAATGGCAGCTTTGCTTAAGGATGCGCTAAAACCGAATTTGGTGCAAACACTGGAGGGAACGCCTGCTTTGGTTCACGGCGGACCGTTTGCCAACATAGCGCATGGATGCAACTCGGTAATTGCAACCCGTATGGCAATGAAACTCGGCGACTATGTTGTGACAGAGGCGGGGTTTGGCGCAGATCTCGGTGCAGAGAAATTCCTCGATATCAAGTGCCGTATGGCGGATTTGACGCCTTCTGCCGTAGTAATGGTTGCAACCGTTCGCGCGCTCAAAATGCATGGCGGCGTTCCGAAAATCGAACTCGGAGCAGAAAATTTGACTGCGCTGGAAAAGGGAATCCCCAACTTGTTGCGTCATGTTTCCAACATTCGCAATGTTTATAAGCTTCCTTGCGTAGTAGCTGTCAACCGTTTTCCAACGGATACCGATGCAGAGGTGGATTTGATTATCCGCAAATGCCGTGAACTGGGTGTGAATGTGGTGCTTTCCACCGTATGGGCGGACGGCGGACGCGGCGGTGAAGCGCTGGCACGCGAGGTGGTTCGTTTGTGCGAGGAGGAGCAGGGAGACTTTACTTTTTCTTATGAATTGGAGTCTACCATTGAAGAAAAAATTGAAGCCATTGTCAAAAAGGTTTACGGCGGTGACGGTGTTGTTTTCTTGCCGGCTGCAAAAAAACAAATCGAACAGTTAACGGCACTCGGTTTTGACCGTTGTCCGGTTTGTATGGCAAAAACGCAGTACAGCTTTTCGGATGATCCGACCAAACTCGGAGCCCCGACCGGATTTACCGTAACCGTGAGAAATGTAAAAATCAGTGCCGGCGCCGGATTTGTCGTTGCGCTGACGGGTGATATTATGACAATGCCGGGACTTCCCAAGGTGCCTGCGGCAGAAAAGATTGACGTAGACGAAAACGGTAAAATATCCGGACTTTTCTGATGTTTATTGATAACGGAAAATGAAAAAACGAGGAGAAAAAGCGCTTTTTCTCCTCGTTTTTTTGCGGTGTACCGCGAACGTCATTCTTCAAATATTTTAATTTGTTCTCCCGGTGCGGTTTGCGGAGTACGGTAGGGGATTCCCAAATGTTCATATGCAAGACGCGTAACACATCTGCCGCGCGGTGTACGGTTTAAAAAGCCGATTTGCATTAAATAAGGCTCGTACATATCCTCCAACGTAACCGCCTCTTCGCCGACTGTGGCAGCCAGTGTGTCCAATCCCACGGGACCGCCGTCATAAAATTTTATAATGGTTTCCAGCATTCTGCGGTCGACATTATCCAATCCCAAGCGGTCAATTTCCAAACGGTTTAGGGCATAATTTGCAATCTCGGCATTGATAGCCCCGTCTCCTTTGACTTGCGCAAAATCGCGGACGCGTTTCAATAACCGATTGGCAATACGCGGTGTGCCGCGGGAGCGGCTTGCAATTTCCAAAGCACCGTCATCGGTAATTTCCATTTCCAAAATTCCGGCATTTCTGCGCACAATGGTTGCCAGTTCCTCCGGCGTATAAAGTTCCAATTTGAGAATGACTCCAAAACGGTCCCGCAGAGGCGTTGTCATTTGTCCGGCTCTGGTTGTTGCACCGATTAACGTAAAGCGCGGTAAATCAATGCGGATGCTGCGTGCGGAAGGTCCTTTTCCAATGATGATGTCAAGCGCATAATCTTCCATGGCAGGATAGAGGATTTCCTCTACCGATTTGGAAAGTCGGTGAATTTCATCTATAAAAAGAACATCGCCCTCGTTTAAATTTGTTAAAATGGCGGCGAGATCTCCCTGTTTTTCAATGGCAGGTCCCGATGTGATGCGGATGTTTACCTCCATTTCCGCCGCAATGATGTTGGAAAGGGTTGTTTTACCCAATCCGGGAGGACCGTAAAGCAACACGTGATCCAGCGGATCGTGCCGCTTTTTGGCGGCTTCGATATAAACCTTTAGGTTCTCTTTTACTTTTTCCTGCCCGATATAATCATGTAGGCGTTTGGGGCGCAAAGAAACGTCTACATCGGAGTCTTCTTCGGTATATTCCGTGTTCATAATTCGATTTTCAAAATCAAAATCGTTGTTATCCATTTCCAATTTCACATCCTTTCAACAGGCTGTCAAGCATTAATAATATTTCATAAGCTTCTTTAAAGAGTGTCGGATGATTTCCTCCAGTTCCATATCATCCGTATTCAAATCTTTCAGCGCATTGGCGGCTTCGGCGTGCGTATAACCCAAAACCACCAGCGCATCGGTCGCTTCGGAAATTTTTCCGCGCTTCGCGCTTGCAACGGATTGCAAGTCGGCACCGCCAAAACCGGCAGAAACCTGTTCACCCGGATGTTCTTTCATCAACTTGTCTTTCAGCTCCAAGACAATTCTGGCAGCTGTTTTGGGACCGATGCCGTTTGCTTTGGCAATCGTTTTTTTGTCCTCGGTACAAACCGCAAGTGCAAATTTTTCGGGGGAGAGAAGTGAAAGAATAGACATTGCGGCCTTTGGACCGACACCGGAAACCGAAATTAAGAGCTTAAAGCTGGAAAGCTCGGTCTCGGTTGCAAAGCCGAACAATTCAATTCCGTCCTCGCGAACAGCCATATAGGTGTAAAGCAACACATTCGGCGGCTCTTTTACAGAACGGCAGGGGGGCATGGCATCGTAAGTGGTATTGCTGATGGTCAATCGGTATCCAACCCCGCCGGCATCAATTACGGCAATTCCGGTTTCCAACCGTGCAAGCTTTCCGCTGATATAATAAAACATAAATTCAACCGGTTCCTTTCTGAATATCAATCATTTTT
>CAYYCU010000091.1:1550-6268 GCA_964470415.1 uncultured Ruminococcus sp. | reverse complement strand
CAATGGCTAAAGTAAAAATTACAGAAACAGTTCTTCGCGACTCCCATCAGTCGCTGATTGCTACCCGCATGACCACCGAGGAAATGCTTCCGATTTTGGAGACCATGGATCAAATCGGTTATCATTCTCTTGAGGCTTGGGGCGGTGCAACTTTTGACGCATGTATGCGTTTTTTGAATGAAGATCCGTGGGAGCGCCTGCGCAAAATCCGCGAGCGAGTCAAAAACACCAAGCTGCAAATGTTGTTCCGCGGTCAAAATATTTTGGGTTACCGCCACTATTCGGATGATGTGGTAGAATATTTTGTTCAAAAGTCCATTGCAAACGGCATTGATATTATTCGTATTTTCGATGCGCTGAACGATCCGCGCAATCTCAAAACGGCAATCAATGCCACCAAAAAAGAAAATGGACATGTACAGGCGGCATTTTCCTATACCACAGGTCCGGTTTACACGTTAGAATATTATTCCAAATATGCAAAGCAGTTGGAGGAGATGGGTGCCGATTCCATTTGTATCAAAGATATGGCGGGTTTGCTCAAGCCGTATGATGCATACGAGTTGGTAAAGGCGCTTAAGAGTGCGGTAAAAGTACCGATTCAATTGCACACGCACTACACCTCCGGCCTTGCTTCCATGACGTTGATGAAAGCGGTAGAGGCAGGCGTGGATGTGATTGATACCGCCATTTCTCCAATGGCAATGGGTACTTCTCAACCTTCTACCGAGGCGATGGTTGCCGCATTGCAGGGGACACCGTACGATACGGGTATTAAACTGGATACATTGGATGCCGTTACCAAGTATTTTACGCCCTTACGCGAAAAATATATGGAGAGCGGACTGTTAAATCCCAAGGCACTTAAGGTTGATGTCAATGCGCTGTTGTATCAGGTTCCCGGCGGCATGCTTTCCAATTTGATGAGCCAACTGGCGCAAGCGGGAAAGTCGGAGCAATTGACTGCCGTTTTGGAAGAGGTGCCGAGAGTACGCGCCGATGTGGGATATCCGCCTCTTGTTACGCCGTCTTCTCAAATTGTGGGAACCCAGGCGGTCTTTAACGTCATTATGGGTGAGCGTTACAAAATGGTTACCAAAGAGTTTAAGGGCTTGGTACGCGGAGAATACGGAAAGACGCCCGTTGCCATTGATCCGGCTTTTGTCAAAAAAATCATTGGCGATGAAACGCCCATTACCTACCGTCCGGCAGACGCCCTGAAGCCGGAGCTTGAAAAACTGCGCGCCGAAATTGCACAGTACATCGAGCAGGATGAGGATGTGCTTTCCTATGCGCTTTTCCCGGAGGTATCCAAAAAATTCTTTGAGTACCGTAAGGCAAAAAAATATCATCTTGATGCGGAGCATGCCGATCAAAAATTGGGCGTACACGCAATTTAAAATTTGTATTTGAGAGGATTGTGGCGAATGCCTCTTTCCTCTCATTTTTAAATGACTTTGTGTAAATTTGCACGGATATTTGTTTGGAGGAAATCAATGACACACACAAAACTGTCTCTCAATGCAATTTTTTGCGATGGTATGGTGTTGGCGGCAAACAAACCCATTCGCATTTTCGGAACAGGAGAGGGAAGCATTACGGTCTCTTTTCTGCAACATCAAAAAACAATGGTTTCCAAAGATGAAAATTGGTTGATAGAGCTTCCCGCAAGCGGTTACGGCGGACCTTATACCATGGAAATTACGCTGGACGGTGAAAAGCACGTGCTCCGAAATATCTATATCGGAGAAGTTCTGCTTTTGCACGGTCAGTCCAATATTGAATTTAAGTTGTGGGAATCTTCTTATCCGGCGGAGCAGTATGAACGCTGTGATTTGTTGCGCCTTTTTTCGCTATCGCGGATTCGCGAGCGCGATTCATATCAGCCGGAAGACGGCTGGGTTGCATGTACCGCCGAAAACGCCGGAAATTTTTCGGCTATCGGTTATCATGTAGGCTGCGAAATTGTAAAGCGGAAGCATTGTGCCGTAGGCTTGATAGCTTGTTATCAAGGCGCATCGGTGATTCAGACATGGCTGCCGGAAGGAACCGAAGAAAAGCTGGGCATCTGCCTGTTGCCCGATGAGCGCCATGCGGATTATTACAAGGAGACGTATCGGTATTGGAATGTTCCGGGCGCGTTGTACCGTTATATGGTACAAAAGCTGGCGCCGTATTCGCTTTCTCGAATTATTTGGTATCAAGGCGAAAGCAATGCAACACCGGCAGAGGGCGCGGTTTACCGTCAACTGCTTACGGCTTTGATTCAACAGCGAAGAATTGATTTTTGCGATGAGAAGCTTCCGTTTGTTGTGGTTCAGTTGGCGGAATTTCTTGAACGGGCGGGATTTGGCTGGAGCTTGGTACAGCGTGCGCAAATGCAGGTGTCGGCTGAAATACCGGGCGTTGACACAGTGGTCAGCGCGGATGTTTGTGAAAACAATCGGATTCATCCGCCCACAAAATATCTGCTTTCCAAACGGATTGCGGATGTAATTTTGAAAGAATCGTAATGTTTTTTATGAAAAAAATCGAAATTGTCGATTTTTTCACAATTTCCTATTGATAATTTTTGCTTTTTGTGATATGATATTAACATCTGGATTTTATTTGCTATAAAATAATGGAAAGGAATTGAAAATCATGACCTACAACAAAAAATCTATTGAAGATGTTGCAATCTCTGCCGGACAAAAGGTATTTGTTCGTTGCGATTTCAACGTACCTATGAAGGATGGGGTAATTACCTCCGATAAGAGAATTGTCGGCGCACTGCCCACCATTCAGTATTTGATGAGCAAAGGAGCAAAGGTAATTCTTTCTTCTCATATGGGTAAGCCTCATGCAATCTTTACTCCCAACTTTAAACTGGATAAAAAGGAGCAAAAAAAGATTGATGAACTCCCCGAAGCAGAGCGCGAAGCGGCTGCGGCAGAGTTGAAGGCAAAAGCATTAAAAAATGATCCCGTTAAATTTTCTCTCAAACCCGTTGCAGACCGTTTGAATCAAGACCTTGACGGTAAAGTTGCGTTCGCTTCCGATATCGTTGGCGATGATGCAAAGGCAAAAATTGCCGCTATGGAAAACGGAACCTGCGTTCTGATTGAAAATGTTCGTTTTGACGCACGCGAAACAAAGAACGATCCCGCTTTTGCAAAGGCTTTGGCAGATTTGGCAGGCGAGGGCGGTCTGTTTGTAAACGATGCATTTGGAACCGCACACCGTGCACATGCTTCCACCGCAGGCGTTGCCGATTATTTGCCTGCAGTTTGCGGCTATTTGATTCAAAAGGAAATCGGTGTTATGGGTAAGGCTTTGGCTGATCCCGCACGTCCTTTCGTTGCCATTCTCGGCGGTGCAAAGGTTTCCGATAAAATCGGCGTTATTAAAAATTTGCTTGATAAGTGCGATACACTGATTGTCGGCGGCGGAATGGCATACACCTTCTTTGCCGCAAAGGGATATTCCGTTGGTACCTCTCTCTGCGAGACTGATAAGATTGAGCTTGCAAAAGAGATGATGGCAAAGGCAGAAGCAAAGGGCGTAAAGTTCCTGCTTCCCATTGACAACAAGCTCGGCAAAGAGTATGATGAGAATACCGAAAGCCAAATTGTAGACTCCAACAAGATTCCGGACGATTGGATGGGATTGGATATCGGTCCGAAGACCATCGCGCTCTTCTCCGAGGCCATTAAGGGTGCGGCTACCGTTGTTTGGAACGGTCCTATGGGCGTTTCCGAATGGAAGAATTTTGCGGCAGGTACCGAGGCGGTTGCCAAGGCAGTTGCGGAAAGCGGTGCAATTTCGATTATCGGCGGCGGTGACTCTGCCGAGGCCGTTGAACGTTTGGGCTTTGGTCCGAAGATGACGCACATTTCTACCGGCGGCGGTGCATCTCTTGAATTTTTGGAGGGCTTGGAGCTTCCCGGTATTGCATGCCTGATGGATAAATAATTTTGATATTTATTCTATCGAACAAAACCGGCGGCGGCCAATGCCGCCGGTTATCTTTATTGAAATGTAAAAATGAAAGGAATACATGTTATGAATCCGACAAAAAGAAGAACCGTGATTGCAGGAAACTGGAAGATGAATTTTACCCCCGCCGAAGCGACTGCTTTTATCAATGAAGTAAAGCCGATGGTTGCGGGAAAGGACAATTGCGACATCATTTTTTGCGCACCGTATGTAACCATTGCGGCGGCACAGGAGGCTGCAAAAGGCTCCAATATTAAAATCGGTGCCGAGAATGTACATTTTGCCGAAAAAGGTGCATATACCGGCGAGGTTTCCGCAAAAATGTTAACCGCTTGCGGCGTTGAGTATGTGATTATCGGTCACTCCGAGCGCCGTCAGTATTTTGCCGAGACCGATGAGACCGTTAATCTTCGCACCAAGGCGGCTCTTGCCGCCGGCATGAAAGTCATTCTGTGCCTCGGAGAAGTAAAGGAACAGCGCCTTTCCGGTATTACCGATGAGGTGGTTGCAATGCAAACCAAGCTGGATTTGAAGGATGTGACTGCCGAAGAGATGAAGAATATCATCATTGCTTACGAGCCTGTATGGGCAATCGGAACCGGTTTGACCGCAACGCCCGAACAAGCGGAAGAGACCTGCGGCGTCATCCGTAAGGTTTTGGCGGATCTTTACGGTGCGGATGTTGCGGAGTCTGTTACCATTCAGTACGGCGGTTCCATGAATGAGAAAAATGCCGCAGA
>CAYYCU010000091.1:0-1450 GCA_964470415.1 uncultured Ruminococcus sp. | reverse complement strand
GAAAATGCTGAAATTATGTAAGGATTACCGTGAGAATGTACAGCGCGTGGATTCCGAACTGCGCGTAAAGGATAATTTTGATCTAATTAAAAAAGTCCTTTATGTCGGCTCACAGGAAATTACGCTTTATTATATCGACGGTTTTGTGGATAGCGGCTCCATGAATAAGTTGATGATTTATTTTTTATCCCTCAAAAATCTGGGCGAACCGCAATCGGGCGGAGGAGAAGCCGCCGCGCGCTATTTTACGGAGCATCATATTCCCTATGTGGAGGCGGAGACAACCGCAAATACGGAAGTCATGGTGCAAATGGTTTGGTCTGGCACAACGCTCATTTTGGGAGAAACGTTTGAAGAATATGCGATTATAGTCGATTCACGAACCTATCCCACACGTTCGGTTGAAGAACCGGACACAGACCGTGTGATGTTGGGCTCTCATGACGGATTTGTGGAAACCTTGGTTTTTAACACGGCATTGATACGCCGCCGTGTGCGCGATCCCGCCTTGACCATGCATTATATGACGGTTGGTACAAGGAGCAAAACCGATGTCGTTTTGTGTTACCTAAACGGGCAAGCGGATGCAGATTATGTGGAAAAACTGAAAAATAAGCTTCAAACCATCAAAACCGGTTCTTTGACAATGGGGCATGAGTCTTTGGCGGAACTCTTGATTCGGCAACGGTGGTACAATCCGTTTCCCAAAATCCGCTACACCGAGCGTCCCGATGTGGCGGCGGCGCAGATTTTGGAAGGAAGTGTGCTGATTCTTTGCGACAATTCGCCGGAGGTTATGGTGCTTCCCAGTACGATTTTTGATTTTATGCAGGAGACCAATGATTTTTATTTTCCGCCGCTGACGGGAACGTATATCCGCATTGTGCGGCATATCGTTTTTTGGGCAACGCTGTTTTTGGTTCCGGTTTGGTTTCTGTTTACCCAAAATCCGCAGCTTACACCGTCTTGGCTGCAATTTATTTTGCCGGAATCCGCATGTAAAATTCCGATTTTTGTACAGCTGATTTTAGTGGAATTTATGATAGACGGATTGCGAATGGCTTCTATGAATACGCCAAGCATGCTATCCAACTCGCTCTCGGTTGTAGGCGGACTCATTTTGGGGGATTTTGCAGTCGGAATCGGTTGGCTTATTCCGGAGGTTATTGTTTATATGGCTTTTGTATCCATTGCCAATTTTTCACAGCGCAGCTATCAGCTTGGATATGCTTTTAAATTTATGCGGATTGCATTGCTGATTCTCATTCAGCTGTTTAACTGTATTGGCTTTGCGGTGGGATGTATCGGAATTGTCGTTTTGCTTTTTACCAATCGAACCGTAAACGGCAAAAGGAACTACTTGTATCCGCTCATTCCGTTTCACGGCAAAGCGCTTCTTTCGTTGTTTGTCCGCTTGCGCAAGGATCGGTTTGCAGGGGCGGAAAAAGCA
>CAYYCU010000090.1:3485-6340 GCA_964470415.1 uncultured Ruminococcus sp. | reverse complement strand
TAATAAAAACAGGAAAATTCAAAAAAACCGTAAAAGTACGTTGTGCCACTGCTACATTTCGACCGTTTTGAATCGACCGTCTTTTCACATTTTTTATGAAATTAAAAAAAATGTGCCGTGACGGTTGACGCAAAAAGCAAGAAATGCTATAATAATATCATAAAATCTATCCATTCCCATACAGGAGCAACAATATGATATTGGAATTAAAAGACATTGAAAAAAGTTTTGGAGAAAAGAAGGTTTTAAAAGGCGTGTCGCTGAAAGCAGAAGGCGGAAAAGCCTTTGGACTGCTTGGCAGAAACGGCGCCGGTAAAACAACATCCATCCGTATTTTGATGAATGTGTTCCCCGCCAACCGCGGAGAAATTCTGTTTGACGGTGCTCCGATTGATTACAAAAAAGTGCAATTCGGTTACCTCCCGGAGGAAAGAGGATTGTATCCGAAAAAGAAAATTATCGATCAACTCGTCTACTTTGCGGAGCTGAAAGGAATGAATCGCAGGGATGCGGTAAAATCCATTGACTATTGGCTCGAACGGCTCTGTATGACCGAATACCGCAACAAGCGGCTCGATACACTCTCCAAGGGAAACCAGCAAAAAATTCAATTGGTCACCGCGCTGGCACACAATCCGCAAATTATCATTCTCGATGAGCCTTTTTCCGGATTGGATCCGGTCAATGCCATGTTGCTGAAAGACGTGGTAAAGGAAGAAATTGAAAAAGGCAAAATTGTTCTGTTTTCCAGCCACCAAATGAACTACATCGAAGAATTTTGCGATAGCATTGCCATTATCAACGGCGGCGAAGTGGTGCTTTCCGGCGATTTGCGAAAAATCAAGCATCACTATCCGCGCAACCGTTTGGTTATCCGCTCGGAGCAGCAAGAACAAATCAAGGCTTCTCTCCCGTATCCGTGTACCGTTCAGGAAAACGGAGACCTGCTGATCAAACTGAACCGTCCCGATGAAAAGAACAACGTCATGAAATCTTTGATTGAAACTTACGACATTGATGAGCTCAAGGTGTTTGAGCCGTCTCTCAACGATATTTTTATCGAACACACGGAAAAGCAGATTTAAGGAGACAGATATATGAAGCAGTTTGGAAAAATTTTAAAATTTGAACTGACAAATTACTTAAAAAACAAGGTTTTTATGGGGATTACCCTGTTCTTTGTAATTGTATTGTCCATTGTGATGTGTATTCCCCGTATTGTAAATTTCTTTGAAAGCAACTCCGAAAACGAGCTCACGTCCGAAACGGAAAACTTCCCGCTCATGTTAATTGTCCCCGATGCGCCTGAAAATGCCGATGCACTGAACGCCGCGTTTTCATCTGTGTTTACAAACTATAACGTACAGCTGACCAACGCCGATACAGCCGAGGTGCAAAACAAAATCGCAACAGGCAATGCCGCATGCGCATTTGTGCTGGACAGTTTGACCTCCTACACCTACTATGTGGATAATCTTTCGATGTATGACAGCAATACCGCGATTGCAAACGAAGTATTGCAAACCGTATATCAAATAAACGCCATGGTAAACAGCGGCATTTCACCGGACGAAGCTTCCCAAATTTTGTCTGCACCGATTATGAGCACCACGGTCAATCTCGGCGTTGACCAAATGCAAAATTACTGGTACACCTATATCATGATTTTTGCTTTGTATATGGTCATTTTACTGTATGGACAAATGGTAGCAACCAATGTGGCAACCGAAAAAAGCTCCCGTGCCATGGAAGTGTTGATTACCAGCGCCAACCCCGTCAGCATGATGTTCGGAAAAGTACTTGCCTCGTGCTTGGCAGGTTTAATTCAACTCATTGCGGTTTTCGGTTCGGCAATTGTTGCGTTTAACCTCAACAAAACCTATTGGGGCGACATCGAAATCATCACCTCAATGTTTGATATGCCGGTCAGCTTGTTTTTCTTTATGTTGCTCTTCTTTATACTCGGATTTTTGATTTACGCATTTTTATTCGGTGCCATTGGCTCCACCGCCTCCAAATTGGAAGATATTAACACCTCCGTCATGCCGATTACATTGGTATTTATTGCCGCTTTTATCATCGTCATGACGGCAATGTCCAGCGGCAATGTGGATTCGCTTTTGATGAAGGTCTGCTCCTACGTACCGTTTACCTCCCCCATGGCAATGTTCACACGCCTTGCCATGAGCACCGTACCGTGGTATGAGGTTCTGCTTTCCATTGGCGTTTTGGTCGGTTCCGTAATCGGCGTGGGTATCATCTCCGCAAAAATTTATCGCGTAGGTGTGCTCCTTTACGGCACACCGCCAAAGCTCGGCGCAATCATCAAGGCAATCAGAAAGGCATAATTTCTGTTTGATCAAAAACCTGTGGAAGCAATTTCACAGGTCTTTTTGCACGTCTTCCAAACAGAATTGCATACGGTAGTGCCGAAGCCACGCGCGGTAGGAAGGATTGCTCCGTAAATTGGTACGGTCAAGACAATCGTGCACACGTAAGGTGCGCTCCGATACGGAAAGATAAATACCGGCAATGTTGGAGCAATGGGCGGCAATGCGCTCAAGGTCATTTAAAATATCGGACATCAAAAAGCCGATTGCCACACCGCAAGCATTTTCCTGCAGGCGAAGAATACTCCTTGTCATAATCTCGTTTTTCAATTCGTCTATTACCTGTTCCAGCGGCTCAACTTTCCGTGCCGCTTCGCGGTCCTCCTTTTCAAAAGTTTGCAGCGACAGTGCCGTAATCTCCTCCACCGCCCGCATCAAAAGTCGCAAATCTTTTTCGGCAACCCCGTCCCATTCCGTTTTTTCGTTATCAACATGTTCTGCCGCCTGCGCAATATGAACGGCATG
>CAYYCU010000090.1:0-3385 GCA_964470415.1 uncultured Ruminococcus sp. | reverse complement strand
CTGCGTTCAACGGCAAGTGCAGGGGAGGTCAATAACCTTTTGTCCAAAAAATCGACATTTTCCATCTGCGCGGCACCGTCCGGAACGGTTTGAATCGCCAGCTTTTCCAACCATTTTCCAAACGGAAAAAGCAGAGCCGTGCAAATGACATTGAAAGACGTATGCACAGCGGCAATTCCAACCGCATCAATATTCTCTTCCGCAAAAGAAAAATCAAAAATCCAAGAAAACGTATAAAAGAGAAGCAAAAGGACGGCAGTACCGATCACATTAAAATACAAATGGATGAATGCCGTGCGCTTTGCGTTTTTTTCGGTTCCGATTGACGAAAGCAACGTTGTAACACAAGTTCCGATATTTTGCCCCATAACAATCGGAATTGCGGCGCGAACCGTCAGCTGCCCTGCCCCGGAAAGTGCTTGCAAAATGCCAATGGAAGCAGTCGAGCTTTGCAAAAGAGCCGTAATCAGCATCCCCGCCAAAACGCCCAAAAAAGGATTTTGGAATACGAGCAACACCTCCCGAAATGCAGGGAGCTCCGAAAGCGGCTGAACCGCCTCGGACATGCGCTCCATTCCAAACATCAGCAAAGAAAACCCCAGCAAAATTCCGCCGACATCGCGCCGGCTTTCTTTTTTGGAAAACAAATAGAACAAAACACCGATCAATGATAAAATCGGCGTAAAGAAAGACGGTTTGAGCAATTGTAAAAAGAAACCCGCACCGTTCAACTGCGTTAAGCTAAGTAACCATGCCGTCAGTGTGGTACCGAGATTGGCGCCGAAAATGACACCGGTCACCTGCTCCAGACTCATCAATCCGGAATTGACAAATCCGACAGCCATAACCGTAACCGCCGAACTGCTTTGCAGCAATGCCGTTACAACGGTTCCCAACAGCAGTGCGTGAAAACGGCTTGCCGTCAATTTTTCAAGCAATCCCTTCAGCCGATTCCCCGCGCGCTTTTCCAGCCCCTGCCCCATAATCTTCATACCGAATAAAAACATGGCAAGCCCGCCGATTAAAGAAAGAATCTGCAAAAAAAGCGACATAAAAAGCCTCCTATCCGAGCATTCCGAAATTAGAGTGCTCCGATTGGAGGCTTATCATACATTTTTTGATACCCGAACTCGCATTCACGTGTTTTGAGAACGAATGATCTCACGGTACAGATTTTCCGCATAAATTCCAAATCCGAGATCGTTGGGATGTAAAACCGAATCGGAAAAGAAATCCGGGTGTGCAGGCGTCAAATGCCAACCGTTGATAACGGTTACATTGGGTAAATCGGCACACATTTCGCGAATCAGCGCATCGACCGCACTTGCAGGCGCGCCAAAAGCGGTCTTTGTATCCGCGTCCAAACGGCAAATCGGCGTAATGGCATAAATGCGGGCATGCGGATACAGTGCGGTAAGCCGTGTGTAAAAGGCACGGCAATTCCGTTCCACTTCGTCACGGCTGCAAAAGAACCAATCGTTTGTTCCGTACGCAACCGTAATACAGTCCGGTAAAAACGGCTCCGCGCATTGCAACAATTCCGGAAAGAACATCTCTCCACCGATTCCTTTGTTCACCTCGTCCGCGTCCAGCAAGCGTGCAAGACGGGAAACATAAGAAAGCGATGGATACCGCGCGTCATAGCCGTGCGTAATCGAATCGCCAAAAGCAAGCAACCGATGCTTGCGGAATACGCCTTTCAAATGGGCGCCGTCATCCAATTCCAATGCGGAAATTTCCACCGTGCGCGACCAAGGAAAATAAATTTCCACCGTGTTGGTTCCGTCATGCAAGATAAGCTCCATGCATCCGGATTCCGGCTCTGCCCCATTTCCGCCGAAATGAGAAATCAGTGTGCCGTTTTCATAAATGTCGAACCAAGAAAACCGGCGGCTGGAACCGCGCCCAAAACGGTAGCGAAATCCGATGTGCTTGGAATCGGTACGCAAAGCAATTCGTACCCCCGATGCGGAAAAGGTCTTATAATAACGCTCCGCTCTCCGGCTTGCATATGCCTGCTCTTGCTCCTCGGTAAAGCGAAAAAAGCTGTACATTCCGTTTTTTTCCTCAAGCCGTACGGCGCCGCGCACCACGGATTTCATTTGACTTGCATTTAACAGCATCCTTGTTTTTCCTCTTTTCTTTCACTGAAGCGTTATTTACAGTATAACACAACCCGTGCCGAAAAGCAAGTCATTCCAAAGATATATTGTCACACAACGTAAAAATATTATACACGAAAAAACGTTTCCACCGTTTTTTGCGCATTTTGTGGAGAATAGCGCCAATAATCCATATGCGTTACGGAATTCAAATCTATGTAATAGGTCAGTTTTTGCGGATAAGCACGTGTGGAGGCGGTGTCAATTAAGACCAATTTCACCTTCATACGTTCAGGCACAATGCTTTTGATATAAACGGCGGCATTTTGTCCGATTCGCATGCGCAAATCTTCAGCATCTTCTGCCTTTAACTCGGCAAGCCCCGCCAAATTGGGTGCCAACTCCACAAACACACCGTAACTCTCCACGCTGCGAATGACGCCGGCAACCGTTTGTCCCACTTCAAAATTTGCAATATTTTCCTCCCATGTGCCAAGCAATTCACGCAGACTGACATAAATTCTTCCGCTCTCCCGGTCAATATTTTTTACCGCAACGAAAAGCTCCATACCAAGCGTCAGACGGTCACGGGGATGCGAAATGCGAGAAACCGAAATACAGTCCACCGAAAGCAGAGAGGATACACCGCAGCCGATATCAAGGAATGCGCCAAACGGCTCCAAATGCGTGACACGCGCGCGCATAATATCTCCCTCACGCATTTGGGCAAGATAGGCGTGCAAGCACCTCTGCTGCGCCAAACGCCGTGAAAGAATTGCCGTTAAAATGCCGTCCCGCATTTCCAGTCCCACAATTTGCACCGCCACGGGCTTGCCGACTCTGGTGATAATGGCAATGTCCTTTCGTGCTTCTCCTGCACGGTAAAAAACAGCCTCTTCCGGCTCGATAATCCCGCGCGCACAGTTCAAATCGACATGCAAACAAAGTCTGCTGTCGCAAAGCGTTACCACACCCTCTACAATTGCACCGCTGTTCATTGCACGCTCCAAACCTGCCGGCGAAGCCAAAAAATCCTTGTTTTCCTGCGTGGCAATCCGCGCGCCCTCCGGTTTATACAGTTCAATCAATTTCCCTACCTCCGTTTTTCGGTTTATCCGTTTTTTGTTATATCTTATTCCGCCTTTCCCGAAAATATGACTGCCGACCGAATTGTGTTGTTAAAAGCACTCAAAATTGAAAGAAATTTAAAATAATCATGAAATTTCGGCTTTTTTATTGACAATGATTTATGCATATGATATAATTTAGATACTGTATAAAAA
>CAYYCU010000089.1:0-6458 GCA_964470415.1 uncultured Ruminococcus sp. | reverse complement strand
GGAACTGCTTTTATAATATTATACCTCTCCATTCAAAACTTGTCAAGAGATTGGATTGATTTTTTTCTAAAAAATGCATTTTTACAATCAAAAAGCAACAAAAACCTAAAAAATATTGGTTTCTTCTCTTTACTTTTTGAAAAAATAATGCTAAAATATATATGGATACTATAAAAAAGAAATCGGAGGCTCTGAAAATATGGCAAACCACATGAACGATCCTGCTCTTGAATATCTGATTCGAGGTCTCTTGACGCTTCAAACACAGGAAGAATGCAGGAGCTTTTTAGAGGATCTTTGTACAGAATCCGAGTTGTTGGAAATGTCTCGCAGATTGCAGGCTGCAAAAATGCTGAAAAACAATCTCATTTACGCGGACATTGCACAGCGGACAGGTCTTTCCACCGCTACCATCAGCCGTGTAAACCGTTGTATCAAATTTGGCAGTGAAGGTTATTTGACCGTTTTGGATCGCTTGGAAAAAGAGGACCGCCGCAGATGAGCGGTTGCGAAGGCTACGAAGCCATTGCACGGGTATATGACCGCTTAAATGCACAAATTGATTATGTTGCATGGGCCGATTTTGCAGAAGCATGCTTTGATCGTTTTTTAAAAAAACGTCCGGAGCTGGTACTGGATCTCGCTTGCGGAACAGGCAGCATGACCTTGGCACTTGCCGCAAAAGGCTATGATATGATTGGAATAGACGGCAGTGCGGATATGCTTTCCGAAGCATATAACCGTGCGGAAAACAATGCACAGACGCTTTTTTTACAGCAGGATATGCGCACATTTGAACTCTACGGCACCGTAGGGGCGGTTACCTGCTGTTTGGATAGCGTCAATTATCTGCTTTCCGAAGAAGATCTTTTGCGTTGCTTTTCCTGCGTGCACAACTATCTTGATCCGGACGGTATTTTTTTATTTGATGTAAACACACCGTATAAATTTCATCACATTTACGGTAATAATGCTTATATTTTGGAAGATGAATTGGTGTGGGACAGCGGTATGGAAACAGAAGAGCGTGCCGCCGTTTACTGCGGCTGGCAAAACGAATTCCATACGGAAAGCGGAATTTGCGATTTTGATTTATCTATTTTCGAAGAGCTTCCAAACGGCTCTTACCGCCGCGCCGATGAACATCAGCAAGAACGTTGCTACACGCTGGATACACTGAAAGACAATCTGAAAAAAGCAGGCTTTTTACCGCTCGGCGTATGGTCGGATTTTTCTTTTTCGGCGCCCGATGATACATCGGAACGTTGGTATCTTGCCGCAAGAGCAATAAAATAATCTTTGGAAATAACCTCAAACAGAAAGGATTACCTATGGCTTCCACCATTTTGCGCGCAATGACTGCAGACGGCAGTGCGCGTATCCACGTCATTCGTTCTACCGAAATTGTAAATGAAGCAATTCGGCTCCACAAAACAACCCCTACGGCAAGTGCAACACTCGGACGTCTATTGACTGCCACCTCCATGATGGGATGCATGTTGGGCGAAAAAGAAGATACCGTTACAGTCGCATTGCACGGCGATGGACCTGCCGGTCATGTGCTGGCGGTTTCGGACTACATTGGAAACGTGCGCGGATATATTCAAAATCCGAGTGTCGATCTTCCCCTCAAATCCAACGGTAAGCTGGATGTTGGCGGTGCGGTTGGGCACGGATTGCTTCACATTATCCGCGATACCGGGGGGACAGAGCCCTATAACGGCACAGTACCGCTAATCAGCGGTGAAATTGCCGAAGATATTGCATCCTACTATGCAACCAGCGAACAAATTCCAACGGTCTGCGCACTTGGTGTATTGATAGACACCGACTGTACCTGCCGCGCAGCCGGCGGCGTTATGGTTCAATTGCTTCCCTTTGCGGATTCTGCGGTGATTGATTTGATTGAACGCAATGCCAATGACCTTGCAAACGTTTCAAAGCTGTTTGACGCCGGACTCGGCTTGGAAGAAATTGCAAATATCGCCCTCCGTGATATTCCGTTTCACATATTCGATGAGCTGGATGTTTCTTACCGTTGCAACTGTAATCGCGAACGGACAACACGTGCCTTGATTACACTGGGAAAACCGGAGCTGTTGAAACTATTGAAGGAACAGGTGGCAGAGGGACATCCGGAGCGGCTGGAAATCAGTTGCCGTTTCTGCGATAAAAAGCAATATTATAACCGCGATGATATTGAAAAAATGTTTTGAATATACAACAAAAAGCAACCGATATGCGACTTGCATCGGTTGCTTTTTGTATGTTCATTTGGAAAAAATTTTAATTCTTTACGGAGAATTGATATACCGTAGTATAATCGTATTTTTCACCGGGATTTAAAACAACGTCTGTAAAATTGGGATGATTGATTGCATCCGGCATTTTTTGCGTCTCCAAGCAAAAGAGCGATTGCTGATTTTGCGGGTATCCGCCTTTAAGCGGATGCTCGGCATTGGTTAAAAAATTGCCGCTGTAAAACTGTACGGCAGGCTGATTGGTATAAACCTGCATCAAACGACCGCTGTTGGGTTCATATACCTCTACGCGCAAAACGGGCTCTTTTGTTTCTCCGCCTGTAAAGCAGAAGCAATGGTCAAAGCCGCCTGCAATCCGAATGTCTTCGTTTTTCATGTCAAAATCACGGCCTATCGTTTTCGGCTCGCGAAAATCAAACGGTGTGTCCTCCACCGCGCGGAGTTCTCCGGTCGGAATCAAGGTTTCATCGGTTGGCAAATACCGATCGGCATCCATTTGCAATACATGGTCAAAAATCTTACCGGATGCATATCCGCCCAAATTAAAATACGCGTGGTTGGTCAAATTTACAATGGTCGATCTGTCGGTTTCCGCCTCATAATGAATGGAAAGCGCATTGGACGATAAAAGCGAATAAGTAACCGTTACCGAAAGGGTACCCGGATAGCCCTCTTCTCCGTCCGGAGAAACCAAGCTCAAAATCAACCGCGGCTCTTCGCCGTCCTCCGCCTTTACGTTCCAAACCTTATGCGAAAAGCCGACCTCTCCGCCATGAAGAGAGTTCTTTCCGTTGTTGCAAAATGCAGTATAGTTTTTCCCGTTAAGGGTATATTTTCCGTCACAGATGCGGTTTCCAACGCGGCCGATTAACGCGCCGAGATAGCCATCGCCAAGCACGTAGTCACGCAAAGAATCGTAACCGCCCACCACATCGGAGGTTCTGCCCAAGCGGTCCGGTACGCGAATTTCCATAATGGCACCGCCAAATTCACAAATGCGTACCGTCATACCGTTCGCGTTTTTCATGGTATAGGTATAAATTTCCCGACCGCCGTCCAATGTTCCAAAGAAATGCTTTGTAATCATGCGCAATCAGTCTCCCTCATAACCGTTCGGATTTTTTTTCATCCAGTTGGCAAGGTCACGGCACATATCGTCAATGCCGTTTTCTGCCTTCCATCCCAAAACCTCATAAGCTTTTTTAGGATCTGCATAGCAGGTTGCAATGTCTCCGGGACGGCGATCGACAATTTTATAGTTCACCTTTAAGCCTGTCGCCTTTTCATACGCGTTGACAATCTCCAAAACAGAATATCCGGTTCCCGTTCCGATGTTAAAATACTCAACGCCATTTATCTTATTGGCTCTCTCCAAAGCCTTGAGATGCGCCTTTGCAAGATCAACGACATGAATATAATCACGCACACCGGTGCCGTCCTTGGTATCATAATCATTGCCGAAAACAGACAAATACGGAAGTTGGCCTGCCGCAACCTTTGCAATATAAGGCAACAAATTGTTGGGGATTCCCTTTGGATTCTCTCCAATCAGTCCGCTCTTGTGGGCACCAATGGGATTGAAATAGCGCAAAACGGATACGCTCCACGCATTATCCGATACCCAAATATCCTTGAGAATCCGTTCAATCATCAATTTGGTCTCACCGTAAGGATTGGTTGTGGAAAGTGGGAAATCTTCGCGAATCGGCACGGTTTTCGGCATACCGTAAACGGTAGCGGACGAACTGAATACAATGCGCTTTGCATCATATTTCGCCATTAACTCAACCAAATTCAGCGTGCTGACCAAATTGTTATAATAATACATACCCGGTTTTTGAACCGATTCTCCTACCGCCTTCAAGCCGGCAAAATGAATTGCGGAATCAATATCGGGATTCTCCGCAAACACCTTTTCCAAAGCCGCCTTGTCACACAAATCCACCTCGTAAGCGCGAAAGTCCTTTCCGGTTATTTCTTTGATGCGCTTTAAAGCATTGGGACTGCTGTTACAATAGTTGTCAGCCACAACAATATCATAACCTGCGTTCAAAAATTCAACCGCGGTATGGGAACCGATAAAACCCGCGCCGCCCGTAATCAAAATAGACATAGAAATATCCTCTCTTTTTTATCATTTATAAAATCAATCCCACAGCCGTTCGGGATATTCGCCCGCATCAATCAAATTGCGAATTGCGGTCTTTACACGTGCCTTATCCTCGTGATAAGTCACACCCTGCCATACCGATTGTGTGGGATATACTTTGACATCACAGCAGCCGGATTTTCTTTGTGCATCCACAGCGGACGGCAAATAATATTCCACTTTCATCGGATTGTCGCCGAGATGGTTCAAAAATCTTGCAAAATCGGCTTCCAAATGCGTAAAGAAATCGGGTGTAAAGCCCCAGCAATTCATGGAAACGATACTGTCAAATGGCAAGTCAACCCATGTTTCTCCGTCATCGGCAAGATAAGCGGCACAGGTTTCCTTTTTCATAATTTTCGTAAGTTCCGTGACACTCTGCAGCATACCGGAACCATTCACCGTACAGTGTCCGCGCGAAACGATGCCGCTTTCTGTCAAGGTATTGCCAAGACGGTAGCCAACCATACAGTGATGCGCCACCCCATCTTGAACGGTTGCCGTGCGCAGGTGCTTTGCCAGTCGGACAAAGGCGTCTCTGCCATAAAAATCATCGGCATTGATAACCGCAAAATTATCCTTTACCAAATTGCGAACGCAGTAAATTGCCTGTCCGGTTCCCCACGGCTTTGTTCTGCCTTCCGGCACGGAAAAGCCGTTTGGCAGATTGGAAAGCTCCTGAAATGCATATTCTACTTGAATGCGCTTTCCGATACGGTTGCCGATAGTTTCTTTAAACTGTTCCAAATTTTCTTCTTTAATGATGAAAACAACGCGGTCAAAACCCGCACGGATTGCATCATAAACAGAAAAATCAATAATAAAGTTTCCGGCATCGGTCATCGGATCCAGCTGTTTTAATCCACCGTAACGCGAACCGAGTCCCGCCGCCAAAATCACCAGTGTCATGGAAAAAGATACCTCCGAAATTTCATTCCTTTTTATATTACTTATTATACACGAAATACGCATAAAAGTAAAGCCTTTTTTCAAAATTCAAGAAAAAATATCCGTATTTTAAGATTCTAAAAAAGTTTATAAAAAAAGCTTGCGAAAAGAATCGGAATCAAGTATAATAAAAGTACCACAACAGGAGGGCTTCTTATGCATCCAAACTATCAAGTTCTGCATGAAATTATGATGCAAAATGATATCATCACCTACGCATTCAGCCGTTATATCAATCATACACCGCGCGCCATCACTCCCGAAACGGTATCCGACTTGGCAAAAGAATGCAGCATAGAAAATCACGATGCTTTTTTGGCGCTGTTGGCGGCAGCATGCGGATTGAATTGTGTGGAAAATGCCATGCACCGTACATTGGAACGCATTTATTTTCGCAACGGCGTCAAAAAGCTGGATCCCCAATTCTATCGCAATGACCTGTATTGCAAAACAATCGTTTTTCCAAACTGCAAAAGCGGCTCATGGGAGATGCGGGACGGCTTTTATGCACCGTTTGAACCGTTTGTTTGGAATCATCCCATTGTAACATCCGAATTTCGCGAAATTCCGCAAATCGGCTATTTTGAAGAAGAATTTCACTTCCCCGCCGTTTTGGAAAACGGAATTGAATGGATGACGGTAACTCCAAACGAAATAGAAACCATGCGTTCTCCCATTCAAAACAGTTGCGGACATGTTCTGACGCTGGGACTGGGGCTTGGATACTTTGCTTTTTTTGCCTCGGAAAAAGAAACGGTGAAAAGCGTAACGGTTGTAGAGCGCGATGCCGAAATTATCAAACTTTTTCAAAATAACATCCTCCCGCAATTTCCGCATGCCGAAAAAATACACATCGAACAAGCCGATGCATTTGCCTTTTTAAAAGAAGAACGCATTGCAGAGCGTTTCGATTATCTTTTTGCCGACCTGTGGCACGATCAATCCGATGGACTTCCCATGTATATCCGACTCCGCCGCATGCAAAAGGAGCATACCTTGCCGCAAACGGACTATTGGATTGAGCCTACCCTGCTTTCTTCTCTGCGCCACATGGTATACGAAAAGTTAACCGACAGCCATACGCCGCTGCGTCTGCAAGC
>CAYYCU010000088.1:0-6476 GCA_964470415.1 uncultured Ruminococcus sp. | reverse complement strand
GTCCTTCTCTGCATAAATCTTAATGGTCTTTCCGTCTACGGTGATAGTACCCTCTTCATCGTTTGCGGAAACCTCATGGTTGTATCTGCCCTGTGCAGAGTCATACTTTAAAAGATGAGCAAGCATAGAGGGCTTTGTAAGGTCGTTGATAGCAACTACCTGATACCCTTTTGCACCGAACATCTGACGGAATGCCAGACGGCCGATACGACCGAAACCGTTAATCGCAACTTTTACGTTTGCCATTGGAATAATCCTCCGTTTTGTTATATAATTTTTTTTGACAACAATGTTCGGGAATTTTTTTCCCATACGGTAATATTTTACCTCATTTTTGTTCAATATACAAGAGGTTTGACGAAAATTTATCAAATTTGTAACAATTCATCGTTGTTTGCAAGCAATTATCTGCATTTGTGTGCAACTTGCAAATAAAAAATCAATCCTCGCAGTTCTCCCAGTTATGGTAAATGTCCATGACATCGTCATCGTCCTCCAATTTTTCAATCAGAAGATTCATGAATTTGATGTCATCCTCGTTTTCCAAGGTTACGGAGGTGGAAGCCTGCTTTGTCTTTTCGGCAGACAGAATTTCGTATCCCGCCGCTTTCAGCTCCTCATGAATTGCATAAACGTCATCGGGCTCGGTAATGACAACAAAAACCTCGCCGTCCGCCTTAAAGTCCGATGCGCCCGCCATGAGCGCCGTCTCCATGAGTTTATCCTCGTCCACATCGCCGTCCTCGTTGTTGATTACAATTTCGCCGACATCGGTAAAAAGGTAGCCAACGCAGCCGGTTTGCCCCATATTGCCATGGTATTTGGAAAAATACGCGCGCAAATTGCCTGCCGTGCGGTTACGGTTATCGGTGGTGGCGTTTACAATTACGGCAATTCCGCCGGGACCGTAGCCCTCGTAAGTGACCTCCTCATACGTCTCGGAGGTGGAGCCCATTGCCTTTTTGATGCAACGCTCGATGTTATCGTTTGGCACATTATTTGCCTTTGCCTTTTGAATCAAATCGCGCAGTTTGGAATTGGAGACGGGATCGCCGCCGCCCTCCTTTACCGCTACCGTAATTTCCTTACCGATTTTGGTAAAGACCTTACCTCTGGCGGCATCGGTTTTTTCTTTTTTGTGTTTAATGTTCGCCCATTTGCTATGTCCTGACATACTTTATAAAATCCTTTCAAAAAAATACAAAAATCATACCTGCTCGGTTTTCCTTAAGCAAATCAAATCAAACGCGTTGCCCAACACGGTTTTGGTTGCCTCCGTCAGGCGGATACGGGACGCGCGGACTGCCTCATCCGTTGCGGACAGAATCGGGCAGTTATGGTAGAAGCGGTTAAATGCCGCCGCCACATCCAAAATAAACCGGGTAATATAGCTTGGTTCGTAATCGGCTATGGCGCTTGTTACGCGTTCTCCGAAGCGGCAAAGTGTTTTTACGAGCGTTGCTTCCTCTTCCGTTTGAATCTGCACGGGGGTATTGTCCGCAAGCGTTCCCGCGCGGCGAATGACCGAGCAAGCGCGCGCATAGGTATATTGCACGTAGGGGCCTGTATTGCCGTCAAAGCTCAACGCCTCTTCCATTACAAAGTTAATATCCTTCATACGGTTATTGGAAAGATAATAAAACACAATGGCGCCCACACCGACCGCCTCGGCAATCTCGGCGCTGTTCTCCAAATCGGGGTTTTTCTCCTTCATAATGGCGGTTACCTTTTCGATGGCGAGCGCGAACAAATCCTTTAGCAGTACGACGTTGCCGGTACGCGTAGCGAGCTTTGCGCCGTTCAGCGAAACCGTGCCGTACGGAACATGCACCAACTCGTTATACCACGGGTAGCCCATTAGCTCCACGACCTTAAACCACTGTGCAAAGTGGAGGCATTGCTGTGCGCTGGTTACATAAATGGCCTTATCGAAATGATACGTTTCCTTACGGTAAACCGCGGCGGCGATATCGCGCGTGGGATACAGTGTGGATCCGTCCCGCTTTAAAATCAGGCACGGCGGCATGTTGTATTCCGAAAGGTCCACAATGGAAGCGCCGTCATCAATTTTCAGCAAGCCCGCATCACGCAGTTTTTGAACCTGTGCCGGCATTTTATCGGTATAAAAGCTTTCGCCCTTATAAGAATCAAACGAAATGCCGAGCTGCTTATAGGTGCGCTCGTACTCCTCCAAGCTGATAGAAACGAACCATTTCCAGAGTTCCAGATTTTCCTCGTCTCCCATTTCCAGCTTATGAAATTCGGCGCGGGACGCTTCTGCCAAATCATCGTCTGCGGGAATGCCGTTTTCCGGATCGCCCTTGATTGCATTGTTGATTCGGACGTAAAGCTCCACCAGCTTATCGATTCCGCCCTCCAGCACTGCCTCGCGGCTTCCCCATTTGCGGTACGCCACAATCAGCTTGCCGAATTGCGTTCCCCAGTCGCCGAGATAATTGATGCCGTAGCAATGGTAACCCGCAAACTCATGCAGCTTGCGCAGAGAGTGCCCGATGACGGTTGTGCCGAGATGTCCGATATGAAAGGGCTTTGCTACGTTCGGAGAGGAATAATCCAACACGACCATTTTCCCCTCGCCAAAGCTTTGCGCACCGTAGCGCTCCCCTTTTTCCAAAATTTCGGGAACCACGTTTTTTGCAAGATAGTCATTTGAAACGGTGATATTCAGATATCCGCTCACCGACTCCACCTTGCCAATCGCTTCGTCCGAAATGGTATGGCAAAGTGCCTCGGCAATTTGCACGGGGGAACGGCGCAAGGTCTTGCTTAAACGGAAGCACGGAAAGGCAAGATCGCCCATATTGGCATCGGGAGGATACTCCAGCATTGCGGCAACGTCCTCGACCGAAAGCGCAGCATCGGCATTGATGCTCTTTACGCCGGAAACAATTTGCTCGGCAATGCGTTTTTTGATGGTCTGCATAGTAAATCCTTTCAAAGATAGCATTAGTAAATATTGATTATACTACAAATCGCGTTTATTTTCAAGTATTTTTTAAAATTTTGTCGGGTTATAAAGTTCAATTACGGGGGATTTTAAAATTCCGAGCTCTTTTAGTTGATATTCATATGCCCAATCCACGCCGGAAGAATACCAAAATGTGGGACCAATCCAAGCAGAGCCGCTGGTATTATGCAAAGCATTGAAGCAATTGACGCGGGTTCCGAACAGCGTCAGCTCCAAGCGATGCTTGCCGGCAGGCAGGTTGTTTTTACAGAGCTTGTACGGAGAAAATACAATTTTTCCGAGTTCTTCGCCGTCAAGGCGCACGGAAATCAACGCGCCCTTATACATCTCGGCGCGAATGGCGACATCCGCGGGCTCCTCCAGCTCAAATTCGGTTTTGTACGTAATGTCGGCGCCGTAAAAAGGCAAGCCCTGATGCACCACCGAGCCGAAAGCCAACTGTTTGGGCTGTTCGATAACGGTTGCATGGCATCCCTCAACCCGTACGCCAAAATCACCGAGCAGGAAGCAGTTCTCCAAGCTGACACGCTTTCCGAACGGCATACGGACAATCAGTTCGTTTTGACCGATGCAAAACTTGCCTAGCGGCATGGTGGCAATGCTCCGGTCGGTAAAATAGCCGTCACGGACAACGGGAATCTTTTTGCCGTTGAAAATGACCTCCGTTACCTCTTCGGATGCAAACCGGCAGGCCGCTTCCACTTCGCTGTCAAAGACAAACCGGAGATACGGGAAATGCTCAATCTTTTCCTCTTCAATCAGCCACGGCTGTACGCCGCGGCCATCCGCCGACGGGAAATTCAGCTTCTTTCTCAAAGCGGAATCCAGGCGCAGCATTTCTTCTCTCTTTCCGTAATGCACGCCGTCCTCCGAAAGCTGTGCCATGTCCAATACCATAACATTGGGCTCACTTAAGGAATAATCTGCTTTTTCGCTGAAATGAATGCAGCCGACCGCGCGGCGCGCCGGCGTGCAGGCAACGGAGCCTGCGGTTGCTTCTTGATTTTTATCCAAGCGCAAAAGGAGGCTGTCGAACCGATACAAATCCGCTTTGACAACCGTATTGCCGTTTACCGTCTCGTAACTTGCGGGATAGGTCTTTCCCGTTACGGTATCATAAACAGTGGGCACATAAAGGCCTTTTACCGTAATCAACAAATTTTGCGCGGGAGGCTCCATGTGACCGCGTTGTTCCGGTCCTTCCCATTTCTTTGCATGTGCGACAAAGAGCCACCGACAGTCCCCGTCCTCGCGCATTTGATAAATCAAATTATCGGTAGAAATGCCGTTGACTTCCCGAATACCGACCTCCCGTTCCTCGGCAAGCGCGTTCAGCAATGCAACCGATGAAAACGGCACGCGGTCAGCGGTTTGGTACAACGCTTCTGCCGCATCGGAAATGCAAGCGTCCACATATTTTGGCGACTCGCCCATAAAAATGATTTTACCGCCGGCAGCCTGAAAATCCTTTAAAATACGCAAGGTACTGCTCCGCACGGTTTCAAGCCCCGGAACAACCACCGCCGTATATGCCATTTCTCCTACGCGGAGCGATCCGTCCTCGCAACCGCCGTACTGGGACGGGAGCAAGGCTTCACTGATATAATCAAAATCAACCGTACCGAACAAAAGCCAATTGGTAACGGATTCAAAGTTCTTTTGCAATTCTCCGCAAAAAGCAGAAGAAGTTTTTTGCGGTCCGAAATGAAGCCAGCAGGTTTCTATCGGATGTAAAACAGCAACCTTTACAAAGGGCTTTCCGCGCGTGAGCACCGTGTTCAAGCGTGCGAAATGGTCCTCTACATAAGGATATTCCCGATACCATGCCGACTGATAGTTGATGCTGGCGGGATAATCTCTTTTTGCCGCGCCTTTCATGGAAACCCATGACAAATGCGGAACGCGAACCGTTACGCCGAGCGCCGCCTGCCAGTCTCCTTGAAATTTATGTCCGCGGAAATCAAAATCCCAGCCTGTTACGCCGTAAAGCTCGGAAAGCATGCCCTCGCGCCCGTATTGATGCACCGCGGATTGACATTGCTTTGCCGTGGGAAGCAGAACCGCGTCACACAAAAGGTCGATGCCGGGGATTCCGAACGAGCGATATGCCCGCATGGCTTCTCCTACCGCAGCGGTTTGGCTTTTTAAAGTGTCTTCTTCCATGACGTGCCCGGTCAAATAAATGCCGTGCTCTTGGCACCACTTGCCGCATTGGTCGGAAAAAGCCTGTGTAAAGCGTTCGGCGGTATGGTCATGATAAAGATAGCGCACGCGCGATGGCTTTCCGTCCGGCAAATCCCATAAAAGCTCCGGCAGATGCGCCAAAAGGTCAATTCCGTATGCCTCTCGGAAAGTTTCCGCAAAATCGGTTGTATACGGCAATTCGATGTCGTTTTTTGCCGTTGCGGACGGAAGCTGTCTTTTTGGACGCATTTGCGGCTCATCCGTAAAAATGGAATAAACGGACTTGCCGAAATCATCTCCGACAGCGGAAGCGTAAGCCTCATAGGTGCTTTGAATAAATTGATCAATGGCGGCCTTGCTCATGGTATCCACGTAGGATTGATTGTTGTAACGTCCCGTTGTGGGAGACGTACAAACATAAACATACCATTTGGTTCCCTGCGCCGCGTCCCATTCGTCTATTTTTTGATATGCGGACAGCGTTTCATTGCTCCCCAGACAAACATCGTAAACCGCCAACAAATACGGCTTGCCCGTCTCATACCCGGTTTTGGCATCTACGGCATCCTCTTTGGGCGTTACGGTAAACAGCAAAAACTTTTGTCTGTGGCAGGGATCTTTGGTCACATAACCGCCTGCAAATCCGGACGGCCAGCGGTCCTCATCGTAAAGCCATGTCAGCATATGCTCGTTTTTGGCTTTTTCGTTGCATGCTTTTACCAAATCCATGTATTCCTTGCCGAGATACGGCGTTGTTAAACCGGCACGGCAATGAATATGAAATCCGCCAAAGCCCATTTTTTTCAACTGTTCGATTTGCCAAAGCAAGTCGTCTTTTTCCAAAGCATTGTTCCACGCCCAAAACGGCGTTCCGCGGTATTCCGATGTGGGAGAGGCAAACAACTGCATGTCCAGTTCTTTCCCTGCGTTCTTTTTGTAAATCATCTTAAAACATCCTTTCGGTATTCCTGTTGGAATTTTTTCTTCCTTACAGCCAATATTATTGCAAATAATATCAAAAAAGTCAACCGTCATTTTTGGGAAAACAGGGGACATTTTTATTTTTTTATCAAAAAACGGCAATGGGTGCGATTTTGGCGCCGACAAACCGTATCAACGCCTCCCTCTCCAACAGCAACTGTGCGCCGCGTCTTCCCGAACTGACCGTAATCCGCTCCATGGCGCATGCATGTTCATCCACCCAAGTCGGGAACTTCTTTTTCATGCCGATGGGCGAGCATCCGCCGCGAATATATCCGGTCAGCGGCAACAGTTCCTTAACCGGAAGCATTTCGATTTTTTT
>CAYYCU010000087.1:0-6502 GCA_964470415.1 uncultured Ruminococcus sp. | reverse complement strand
AACACAGCCGTTCCGCAATAGCAAGCACTTTTTTGCACCCTATCGCCTGTTTTTTGCGCCGATGCCAAAGAATGATTAACTTGCTGCTCGGCAAAATCGACTGTCGGCGTTAAACCAACCGCCAATCCAATGTAGGGGTGCAGAGCATTTTTATAACTGCGTTGCGATGATTGAAACTGTCGGTTTCAACTCCCTTTTTCTCTTACCTGCCAAAAAAGTTTCCTCGGTTTACCGATACTTTTTCTCATATTTCAAAAAGCTTCGTAATGAACTCACGGAGCAGCCGTTTACTCTCTTTGTTTATCTGCTGCCCGAGCAGAATGCCCATGATAAACGGCACCGCAACAAGCAGAACAAGCACTATTGCCGCTGCTTTAAGCTGAGGGTCAAAGCCCGATTCGCCAAGCACCGCCGAAAGCAGAAAGGTCGCAACGACAAACAGTATCGCAAATGCAAGCAAAATAAGACATTGCCACGGCGAATAGCCGAATTTAAAGCTCAGTTCCGTTCCGGAATCGGTTTTTGATATTTTTCCCGTCATGTGCAGAAAGGTCATGCTGCGAGGCTGCGACAGTCTGTCCGGCGAGCGAAACGAGGTGTAGTCTGCAATGTCGAATTTGCCGTTTTCGACTTTACCGCATATCGCTTTGGGAAGCTTGTGCATAAGAAATGTCTCATGTATGCGGCAGCTCCGGGTCATAGGGCTGAGGCTACGATGCAGCTTTTCCTCAACGACTTCCGGTGTGTCGTTTATTATATATGTATATTTCATTTCACCACATCTCACTTTCCGTTTTAACATCAAAGCTTGCTCAGTGTCAGCTCATCGGGCTTACCGCCAAAGAATTTATCCAGCACCTTTTTGAACACATCACATTCCGGTGCGGCAACCGAAAACAGGGTCATGCAGGAACGCAGCTTCATATCGTCCGGCGACCAGAACACCGCCCTCGGGTCGTTTGTCGTAAGCTCAAGAAGCACAGCGCTTATCTCACGCAGGCGCTCACCCAAAATGGGATCGGCAAAATACGCCTTTGCCTCATCAAGTCCCCGTATGCCGTAATACAGCGAGGTTGCACTCATGCCCAAGCCCGAAAGCTGCGGAAATACATACCACATCCAGTGTCCGTTTTTCCGTCCCCTCTTTATCTCCGCAAGCGCATCGTCGTATGCGCCTCTTTGCGCTTTTTTAAATCTCTCAAGATCGTAATTCATGCCTTTTCCCTCCGAATCAGCTCCGTCAGCTTGCTTCCTATTACCGCCGAGACGAAAATCCACACGAACATTCTTATAGGGAAGCAGAGAAACAGCAGCATCGTCACGGCAACCGGTCTGCGCATTATAGCACCGAGCAGGGTCGCAGTTACCACCGCCGAGGCGAACATGATATGTCCTCCGCCCGTACCGAACACAAGCAGCGCAACACCGCAGCCCATACACACTCCGGCAAAAATCACGGGGAAGAAATGTCCGCCCTTTAAGCCGAACTTAATGCACAGATTTGTCAGCAAAATCTTCAAAAACGCAAGACCTATCATCGCAAGCGGAAGATACTTCGCATAGTCGTTTATCAAAACGCCCATCTGCTCCTCACCGGAGAACATAACCGCCGGAACTGCCGCCCCTATAAGGCCGAGGCAAAGTCCGGCAAGGGTTTCCCTCAAAACCGGCGGCAGCTTTACCGAAACATGCTCCGCAGCACGGTGCGTTCCCATATAGAACAGCGCCAGAACAAAGCCGCAAAGCATGTAGGGTATACACATATAATAGTCGGACATCACCGTTTTTTCGGCTTCAAAGCTCGGAAAGCCCGAAAGTCCCGAACCGAAAAGTGCGCTGAGCCCTGCGTATATGCCCATTCCGGACGCAAGCGCAAGTGCGTATATGAAAAGCTTTGATGTCTTTCCGAGCTCCGGAAGGTTTTCGTCCGGCTCTTCCTCAACCTCGAAGATGCCGAAAAGCGGTGCGTTAAACAGCACGCTAAGCGACACCGCAGCGCCGATACGGGAATACTCCTTTGCGTTCCGTCCGGCGGCCTTGAAATTGTCTCCTGCCCAGTAGCACAGTCCGACTATAATTCCGGTCAGTCCGGCTTCCGGGCCGACACTTGCACCGAAAAGCAACGGCAGCAATGCGGCAATCATCATAACCGGCATATTGCCGTAGTCGTAGTGTCCCTCGGTCTTGGCCTTTTTGATGACCGTGTCAAGCTCCTCCGGATAATCTCCGAATTTTTTACGGAACAGCCCGACCGACAAAGCACCGAGGGTACACAGCGCAACGGTGTAAAGCACACTCGGTTTGCCGCCGGGGAGCGTTTCCCACAGCAGCTCCGTTCCGACTGCCATCACTTTCAGCAGCGCCCACACCAGTGCCCCCGCAACTGCGCCGATAATGACGCAAAACAGCATCAATTCAAATTGATTTCTCGCTCTAAGCTTTCTTTCAGAACCCATAATATTGCTAACGCTTTCTTACTATTTATCCGCCAACATGATATCCCACGCCACGCAAATTGTCAACAAAGCGGCGACTGCTTTTTCGGATATGTTTTGTTGACGCAACCGCATTTTGATTATATTATTGTATGCGACTGTATGCGACAAAAAACAACAAAAGGAGCGAAGAAATGGCAGATATAAAAACACATCTTCGAGAGCTCTGCGTTGCAACAACCGTTGGCTTGCTATCGTCCGAAACAGACTTTTGCAAGAATGAGTTCTATGATCCCACGACATTTTTATCATACGCAAGGCAGGTGATTTCGGGGGACATTTCAAGTGCCGAGAACCTAAAAAGCGTAACCGCTTTCACCGGAGAGTTGAAGCAAATCGTAGATAACGGCTATAGCCTCGGAAAAGCAATCGTTGAGTGCGGCCATTTTGATATAGGCAAAAATCCCCCAATCACTTGGCTGGGCAATGATACTCACAAAGGCGATCCCGTTGATGTCACAATAGGCAATTACGGTTTTTCTCTGAAAGAAGAAAGCTTAATTTTGGAAAACATGGGGCTTTATAAGCTCTTAAACTGTTATACGGGTTCACATTACAAAAAGAGGCACATTTTTAATGACTATGCAAGAAGCGAATATGAGCAGTGGTTTGATGTTACATGGAGTAAGCTCGTTTTGCATCTTGCGCTTTACGGTTCATGGAGCTACAACGACTCCGTAAAGCAAAAATGTGGGCTCATCACCGCAGACGGCGAATGCATAAAGCTCGAATACAGATTATGTGACAAGACCGTTGCAAGCTCCGTCCTGCCGAAAAAGTGCAGTCTTTTGCAATTTGAGCACCACACCTCGGCGAAAACCCGTGAGCAGGTATTCTCCAAGTTCATAAATCACGAGCTGGACAAAGACTTCGAATATAATGCCGCAAAAAAGGCCTGCGCCATCGCCGCAGCAGACGCTTTAGCCGACGAACTAAACACAAATCTGAATTACAGAGCCGGTCTTCCGAGATTTCTTCGCATACACGAACATGCATATTACTACGCAAAGACGACCTCGGCAGGTGTTGAGATTTATAAAGTGCCCTCCATAGATGCTTTCGGCAACGATATAGTAATCGAATCCATAAAAAGCTCCGTACCCGATAAGCAGGCAAACATTTTGACTTGCATAAGAAACACGAAAACAGGCAAAAAGCTGGTTTTGAGAAACGAGTGTCGTTTCAGTCACGGTCAGTTTAACGGCACACCGGAGGCAAAAATGTACTATGAATACGGCGGCAGCCTTGAAGCGATCTACGAAAAGTTATGAAATGTGATATGCACCCATAAAGTGTCTAACTTTTGGGGTGCATATCATTCAAAATACATGTTCCAGTTTTCCGACAGCCGCATGGCAATGTTATATGCCAGCACACACGGTACCGCATTTCCTATAATTTTATACGCATCACTTGCGCTCACCGCTTTATTTTGAGCTGTTTTATTCAGTATAAACTCATACTTATCCGGAAAAGTCTGAAGCCTTGCGCACTCTCTTACCGTAAGTCTCCTCTGCTGTGCTCCGGAATCAAGCTCTTCAAAGTTTTTGCCGCCGTTTTCCCTGCTCAATCTTCGAAATTCAATATTGCCATGGTGCTCCGACCTGATTGTCGGTGCTACGGAATCCGACTTGATTTCGGTATTTCCCTGCCCTTTTTTCATAAATTTGGCCTTGGAATACTTGGTTTGGGCAATATCCGCAGAGAACTCCGGTTCATCCAAGTCGCAAAGTGCTTCTTTGCATGTCACAAACGGCACAAGGTCATTCCCAAAAGCGGTATAATTATGCGTTGGCACAGGGTACGGGTCATATTTGGGGTCTACTGCGGCCTTGCTCAGCGCTTGCAGCGCCGAAGCTTTAAGCGCTTTTCTTTTGAAGCCGTAGAATATTATTCGTTCCCTCGACTGCGGAACACCGTAGTTTGCGGCGTTTAGCACCCTTGCAGGAATAACAAGATATCCGCCGTCGGCTGCATCGGCAAAATCGTGTTCGATCACACGCTGCGCATCCTCCAAGGAAGTAAGTCCCTTTACATTCTCCGCAATGAAAACGGAGGGCTTGACAATGCTCACAACCTCTTTCATCCACATATAAAGCTGTCCCCGACTTTCGACTGTCGGCTCGTCCGCATCAAGCCGTCCTCCGTTGTGACTTTTGTCGGAGTTAAAGCCCTTCCGCTTACCCGACACCGAAAAATCCTGGCATGGAAAGCCACCCGTAACAATGTCAACACTATCGGGGAAAATTTTTTCTCCTGTTTTCGCTTTTTTCACAAGGTCGACTATGCTTTCAAGTCGGTAAAGCTCATCCGCATTTTCGTAAATCGAGGAGAAGTATGACACCCATGCGGCTTTTGCGTCCGGTCTTATGTCGTTGGCAAAGGCCGTCTCAAATCCCGTCTTTTTAAGCCTTACCCACCGTTCTTTGTCTTCTTCCACCCAGTCGGAGTGGATTTTTGTGTTTACGGAGCTTTTCAGGCAATCAAAGCCCCCCTCAAAGCCTATATCCATTCCACCGCAGCCGCTGAACAGCGAAAGGACTCTTTTTTTACCGTTCACTTGTTTTCCTCACTTCCGCCAAAGGTGTTGCCAACATGATATCCCACGCTCCGCAAATTGTCAACAAAGCGGCTTTTTAAATCACAGCACAAGTTCTGCGGCGTAGGCTTCGAGCAACTCGTTTATCTCACTTTCATTTTCCCAAAACACATTGTCACACTCGTTTGAGATTTTCTCGAACTCGTCATCGTCCTCTATTGACGAATATGCCTCGTAAGCCCTCGCAAGATTTGATTTCAGCTTTTCGGGCAGCACGCTTTCCAACGCAGTCATTTCCTTTTCGAGATCGCATGACTCCTGCATGTTGTCGAAATACTGCACATGACCGCCGTTGTTTACTTCGCTTTGATAAGTCATCAGCTCGGCATATGGACTATCGGCTTCTCCCTCTGCCCATAAATCCCACATTTTGTTCCACTTGAGTTCGTTTTCCGTAAGCTTTTTTTCTTTTTTGAAAAGTCCAAACAGGCTCATAATTCTGCTCCTTTACTAATATTCACCGTTCGTTTGCAAGCAGGCTGTAGGTGTACAGGTCTGCCTCGTCATCGCTGCGATTGCGCTCGATGCTCTCAAGGTGCATTCCGAGCTTTCGCATTAAGCCCGTGGATTTTATGAGATCCGTCGTTTCGGCAAACACCTTGTGAGCGTTAAGCTCGGCAAAGGCATAGTCTAAAACGGCAGCACAGGCTTCGTAAGCATATCCCCGTCTCCAAAAGCGGCGATTGAAAAACCAGCCGATCTCGTATTCGCCACCGTCAAATTTGTTAAACAGAATGTATCCGATCAGCTTACCGCTTTCCTTGTGAACTGCCGCCACAGCTCCCTTTTTGTCGATACAAAAGGAGTTCAGAAAGGCTTTTGTTTTCGCAAAATCGTAAGCCGGTTCGCAGTTTTGCATGGTTTCTTCATCACCGAGGATATCGTGCAAATCATTTGCGTCCTCCGGCGTAAAATCTCGGATTATCATCCGCTCGGTTTCCGTGTACATTTCTCTCCCCTTCCCATGCTCCGCAGAGCAATTCATTCTCAAGCTCTCCTTATCGGATGTCGTATAACGGTTTTCAGCTTTTCGGGCGCAACCTTTCTTGCATCGGAAAGGTATATTTCATGGTGCATTCTCGTTTCGCTTATGTCGTTTTCATAGCCGTTTTCACGCAGGTACTCGTCCATTATCGCTATGCTCTCGGGCTCATCGTCAAATGCGCCTATGTGCATTATCTGGACGCAAAGTCCCTCGGTTACGGTCAGAAATTCCGCTGCCGAGCAATCTAACTTTTTCTTTTGCGTTGCGGTCTCGACCGCCCAACCAAAATCCTTTTCCGTTATGAAATCCGGCAGTCTTATCATTGATATCCAGCAAAAATCGTCCTTGTTGCCGTAGTCTATCGGTTTGCCGTTTTCCTGCCACCAGAAGCCCTCAAGCGGCGGAACGACATATTCGAAAAAG
>CAYYCU010000086.1:0-6512 GCA_964470415.1 uncultured Ruminococcus sp. | reverse complement strand
CGCTCGTATGTGCTGCTGTCCCAGTCCTCCAAGCGAAGATCTGTGGCTGTTTTGGCAAGGCGGGCAATGAGTGTTTCTTCGTCATTCGTTGCCGTTTTGAACAGGCCAAGGCACTTTTCTGTACCATCGGTAAACAGTTGCTCAAAAACCTTTTCATCAAGGCTTTCACACCAATCTTTAATAACTGATGTCAGAGAAGAGACCTTCAGGTTGTTGGTACTCTGCGATGTAGAAAAAATCTCTTTTACTGTTTGGATAAGATCTTTCTTTAGTTGCGCTATACAATTATCGTAGTATTTTTTTGCTGCAGTGATGTTTTCGGCCAAACCAATACTGAACTGATTTGCATAATCGAATGCCGCTGGGAGTTTATCGAATAGCAATTCATGCCCACCGGCGCTGTTCTTTAACAACCGCAGCATAACTAAATAGCGTTTATCAACCTTTGTACCTTTTACGCTGCGCTTGAGTTCCTTTGCATATTTCGGCAACGCCATATACCAGCGTTTCATCGCAGATACTACATAATCGTAGGCATTAACCTTTTTCTCTGCCTCGATTACATAATCAGCAAAAATCTCTGCCATGCGCTGGATAAACTCTGCCTTTTCAGGATCCCAATCCAGATATGCTAAAGTGAATCCGTCTGGGGCAGCATTTACTTGGAGCAATGTATCAGCAGTAATAGGAACTTGTCCAAACCTGTCTTGCAGAATCAGCTCTTGCTTAAACTCATGGAATACTGCCGCCAAATAAATAGGGATAAGCCCCTTGCGCAAGCCGATATGATTTTCTGGTGCCACCAGGCGGCGATACAGCACGCCAAAAGACATGCTACCAGCAGCTTTGGTTTCTTGAATGAAGCCAACGATGGTAGTCAACATGTTACCCATCAGCTCATCATCCGGTTTCAGTTCGATACGAACGAGTGAATTATCTGTTACAAGAACTCCTGTCCGCAAGAGCGTACTTCTCATAATAGAAACTTCCTGACCGGAACCTGACAAACCGAGGTTATGCTCCAACTCATTTCTGAGCAAACCGGCAATGATTTTGCTTCTACTGTTACTTGCGATAGCGGTAATATCATTGCGATTGATTGCTTCGTTGTTGACAACCGGAGTAAGGGAATACACATCATCGCAAATGTCCGACAGCAGCCCTGTAAGCGCAGCTTTTCGAGTAATCAGCTTCTCTTTGCCCATGTGAATGTAAGTGGACTTGAAGCTTTCCGGGCGCGTATAAGTGCTTATAAAGTCAGAAATCACTTCACGAAGATCTTCGTATACAACCTCATATTCATCAAACAGAATCTTGTCTCCAGAAGCCTGTTCTCTCAACAACGAAACAGCATTAAATTCTTGGATGATTTCGGTAATCTCTTTATACTTCTTGGGAAGGATGAAAAGGAAACGTTGATGACCTGAGCTGGACTGGATCAGTTCCTCACGAAGACGACTGATAGACTCATCGCTTTTAGGAATAACACCGAACACAACGCCATCTGCGTCGATGGCTTCACTCTTCATAGTCCAATCGACATCTGGACGAACCTCATCCTCATCAATGAACTCAAAAGAGAAATAGCGAGTCATCTCTCTCTCATCATTGTAACGAGAGGGGTAAATGTAGTTATCAAAGTTCGAAGCATTTAAGGTCGCTTTCGTTGAAACTTTTCCGGCCAACGCTACAACAGAATCACGAATCTTTTGGCCGATATCAACACCTGATGTCTGCTTCAAGCGCAAATAATCGTTGCTTCTCTTTAAGTAAACAACATATTCTTTCTCGATAAGGTTGGCGATTGCTTCCTCGATTTCTTCAACGGTATAGTTGATAGAGAAAATGCCAACGATTTCGTCCTTGGTCGGCTTCAGCTTTTCAAACTGCTCTAAAACATAAATGAGGGACAGCGTTTTTACGATTTTGCTTTCCAAAGATTTCGGCTGAAGTTTTGGCAGAATGGCTGTGGTCAGCAAATATGTTTGATGAATCTCGCTGGTATAAACTTCTTTTCTGAACAGTGGTTCAAAGTAATCATAAATTTCATCCGGAGTAATCACATCGAAATATTTGTCATCATAACCCGCAAGGAATTCCGGCAATGTAGATGTACCCGTTGCAGACAAGAACGTAAATAAAGTTCTTTCGTTCTGAGCAATTCGTTCAGACAATCTCGGAAGAACATATGTCGAAACAGGATGAAGCGGATAACAGGAGTAGAGGACCTGCTTTAAGTCCTTCCTTGTAGCATCTACGAACATTGCATGATTTGTATAGCGATGTTTTACGCTATCAAACTTTTCTTTATGCTGTTGACAGAACTCGGCCCACAGAGCAGCGTCTTTTTGAATCACAGATGCAATGATTTCATAGGTCTGGGCAAAGTTATTGTTCAGATGAATATGTTTAAAACGCTCAGATACTCCTCGCCAGCCATCGACCTTCTGCTTAGGCAAAGTATCAATATAATTGGCAATTTCTTTATGAGAAATCAGCATCAAATGAATTTGATGCTCACCGCTGCGATTGCACTTTTCAGCAAAATCCTGCAGCATTTTTGTGTCGCTGACAGATGCCTCGGAGATGTTCGCCTCCAAGAACTTGCTGAATTCATCATAAACGACATAAATGCCAGTGTATCCTTTTGAACGCAGTCCTCGAACAGCACTTTCGTACAGTTCTACAACATCAAACCCAAGGAATGGACTGAATACGCTGCCTGCAGTCAGCGAAGGGTAAATTCGTTCGAATTTCTCATATGCGGTAGTACTATAATCTTCAAGATCTTCGATAAATTTCCCGATGGGTTCATCAATCGCCTTTTGTAATTGCGCATAGGTGTCCGGAAAATCAATTTTCCACCGTTGAATCACCGCAACTGCAGCCTTGTAGTTGGTTTCTGGCATAATGTCCAGCAGTTCATTTTCGGCCAAGGTCCTCTGAAGTGCCAAAAGAAAAGCCTGCGGAAGACTGGTATTGCTACCATTAATAATTACTGGAAGAAGTTTTTGGTTACCTTCATAATAACTTAGCACGCACTGATGGAGTCGCTTATTGCCCTCCAGTTTGGGCAAAAGCTTTTCAAACAAGGATAAATCCTTTTTCATCAGCATGGAAAGGATCATCAGAATAATATGTGATTTTCCCTTGCCATAGGCACCAATTAAAACCCGAGCTCTTTCGGTAGAGGTAATCCGGGTACTCAAAAGAATATCCTCGAGAAGAGTAAGTGCCGATTGAGTCGGTATGAAGTTTTTGAGTTTATCATCATTGTTCAGGTCATATCCAATATTCACAGAATACTGAAAACCCGAAGCAACAGAAATCATGTTACTCATTTCCGTGTTCTCCTAATATCTTACTCTTCAATGCTTGCATAGTACATATCTACGCATTCTTGGAAAGTACGTTGATTGTTGAGCCGGACTATATCCAGGCCAGCCGTTCTGATGATTTTGATTTCGCCAGTTTTTTCTACTCGGTGAAGTATATCGAGCATGGTAATAGCATCCAGGTTAAAAATGCGGCCAATATTGCACGAAGCTGTCAGAAGCTCATTTAATGCGATTTCTTCTCTTCCAGCTACTTGGTCCACGATAACCGCCAGAATAACCCATGGACTAAAACTCTTTGCCACCGGAATTGATTTCTTGTAAGTACGTTTTTCTTTGCTCAAGATATCGATAAATCCCAGTTCTCCAAAGGGACAATCTATGTTATTTTCGGGAGACACCTTTCCGGGGTTAGATTTATATCTTGGCAAATAGGTGTTTACGATACATGCAAAATCGTCATTGAGTGACCGAAGCGCAACGGAAATATCTTCGCCACTCATCAGCACATAACTTTGCAGAGCTGAAACAAAATCTTCTCTCGTAAATTCAGTCATCTTGAACTCGTTGAAGAAATAGTACCATGCAGTTGCCTCTTCTTTATTCGAAGCCAGTTTGTAATGCAAAAGTTGGAGCGTTCCGAGTTCTTCAATGTATCGGTCGTGCTTATAAATCTGATTGCCAAGATCCGTAAAGGTCTGAATACGCCGTCCTGCTGCGGGCTCCTGCGTTACTCCAACAGCCTGCAACCAGTAGCGCAAAGCCTTTACCATATTTGTACCGATGCCAAGCACATCAGTTGGATTTTCGTCCCGAGAGACAAAGACGTCGGCTCTATTGTGGACATGCTTCATGCCCTTGCTCAGCCAACCTTTTCTAATGAAAAATGTATCATGGGCACGAAATTTCATAGCCATCGGTACATACCTCCAAATGTCTTACTTCGTTCTTAGGTATTTATCCATCATGCAGCCACCATCCAAATACTTGGCGGTAACACACATTTTGCAGCGAACACACTTATCAGGGTTAATATAATAACTATCACCAACGATAGAGATAGCCCCTGCCCGGCAAAGTGATTCGCACTTTAAGCATTTACGGCAAGCGTTGAACTTGCGGATTTGATATCCAATCATGCGTTGCAAAGACTCGTGATCTGCCACATTCATAGTTCTCACTTTTACAGCATACTTATATCCGTCTTGGCCAAACGGCTGGATGGAAATGATGGGAACATTGGTTTTGATATCAAGAACCAATACCTCGTTCAAGAGCTTTTGGCCCAGTTCCGGGGCAACTCTCCCAAACGGAGTAAACATACCTATCAAAGCATCGTCCAAGGGACGCACTAAACTGTAAATCTTTGCGTGATCTTCCGTAGTACAATTTGTGAACCGAATCTTCACATCGCCGGCCGCAGCCAGGCCATTTCCGCCTTGGCGCGCCTTCCATTTTCCGGTATCAACATATACTTCGGCATCCGGCTTGCCGATTTTTTCGGCAAATCTTATCAGAAAGTCTCTCCACTTTTTAGACTGCTCTGGCATATAGATTCTGGATAGGAATTGTGCACGCTGGTTGTTGTTCGGACAGCACCAGCAACCTACACGATCGTACCCCAATCTATACGCATCGTTAAAGTCCACTTCTTCAGACAGAATGTAGAGCCAAATATCAAAGTCTTTCCAAAAGAAAATCGGAGAGGCAACTGTTTGTTGCTGGATTTTTACGGACTCTGCATCATCTTCAATACGATTATACTTGCTCCGGCTCACGGACTCCGATTTCCTTATTCCGTAAAAGGTTAGAATCTGTTGATTGCGGTACAAGCTGTTTATGACCCTGGTAATGGGGCCGGTCTTAAACATGGAGCAGCACCAGCGCATCATCCTTGCCGGTGGACCGATATCTTCGCAAACATCATAGAATACTTGTTCTCTATTTTTTGCGACCTGGAAAATAGCGAGGGGATGGTTCTCTCTATACCTTGATGCGTACTCGATTGTTGCCGGGAATTCTAATGTTGTATCACCAAAGATATGAACTAAACTCGGATTGCTAAGAGCCTTTATGACGATATCCGCTGTTACTGTAGAATCCTTACCGCCAGAGAACGACAGCACAATATGCTCTTCGTCAAATTTCTCTGCTGCCTTTTTGATAAACGCGTGCGCTTCATCTTTGAGATAGTGTAGTCTCAATCGATTTGCGCGGATAAGCCGAGCAACATGCTTATTAAAGTACTCGTATGTGTTTTGGCCTCTATACTGCTCAAGCTGTTTAGATAAAGCATCTGTATCAGCATTTTGGAAGGTTTTGCTTGATATTGAAACGGATTTTCCGTTGATGTAATACCGGCTGTTTGCTGCCCATACAGACTTTTCAATATAGGCAAACGGTTCCTCACCTAAAAGTAGTTCGAGCAACAAACGTTCCTCTGGAAACACAGGGCGCAGATCTGCAGAAAGATACTTCATTTTCTTAGCACACAGAGGACAAAAGCCCTTGTCAGCCTGCGTTGTTACTTGAATAATCGGGACTTCACAATGAGTACACCAATATACCTCAGTAGGGATATCTTCAATTGTCACAGAGCCGCAAACCGGGCAAAGCTCTTCATTGGTTTCTATATTGCAGGTTTTGCACCACATTTTTGATTCTCCTACATATCAGTACCGTCAAAATATGTATACGCTGTCTCTATTTTAATTCAGAGTAGCACAATTCTGGTCCATTAAAACGGACAGCGATTAATTCTCGTGCTGAATCTGGCTGCACTTTTTGCGCGCATCCATAGGTTTTTCGGCATCCTTAGGGATAGCCCAAGATTTCCCGAACTTTGTTAAGCCGGGGATTCTCCCCTGAGAACAAAGAACTTGAACCCGCCGCCGGGTGATTCCCCACTTTTCAGCAGCTTCTGCAATAGAAATATAATCCATATTTCACACTCCATTAAAACACAACAGCCCTGCATTTACACTATTGACGACAGTTCACCATGTTGAGGTTGTTGAGGCTATTATATACCATTTTGCGAACAGTTTCAATCAGGAGCTTCCTTCATTTCCTATATTTCGGTCTCTTTTTTAGGTTCGAAGTAATTCAATATTTATGTTCATACAGAACCGCCCTATTTCTTTGTCTATAGCGACGCAAACCTTGAGCTGTGCATCC
>CAYYCU010000085.1:0-6562 GCA_964470415.1 uncultured Ruminococcus sp. | reverse complement strand
GCCTTCCAGACCGCTTTACACCGTTCGTCGTGGTTACAGAACTTTTCCTGGGTGCCGATCTTATGCTTCAGGGAACACTTTTTGAAGCCATAGGCGATAGACGGGAGGGTTCCGGACCGAAGACATTCCTGTTCCAGGGTCAGGCGGTTTCCGTCTTTGTCGGTGTAGTAAACCGGTGTGATTTTCGGAAGTCCGCGGGCGGTCAACCAGGCGTCGAACTTTTCGATAAAGTCGTAGGTGTGCGGGCGTTCTCCGCCGGTGTCGGCGAACAGGATCAAGTCGATCGGGATTTCCCGAAGATACATTCCAATGATCATAGCGGCGCTATTCGTTCCGCCGCCGAAGGAAACGACATTCATGTCCAGTCACCGCCTTCCAGGGCGGCTTCTGCCGCTTCCTTCGTCAGGAAGACGCGCTTCCCGATGTCGTATTCGGTGAACTGCTCATTCGCCCAGGCCGTCGTCCCCAAGCGCCCACGAAGGACGCTGAAGGACGTCAGGCCGTCCGCTCCTGTTCCGACGAACATGACCGTTGCAGACACCGCGCGGCGCCGGTGGATCACCCAGACAGTCCCGTTCAGCTTCACGGGGAGGATCACGCCGCCGGCGTCCCTGAAGTCGGCCAGAAGGTCCAGGACCAGGGCGTCCATGACGCCCTTACCGACTTCGTAGGTGTGCCGGTGTTCGTTGGCATGGTAGGCAATCCGCTCCTTCAGCCGCTGGGCCAGGTCCGCGCTATTTTCAAAACGGTCTTCACTCATTTTCAGACCCTCCTTCCACTTCGTCGCCCCAGGAATCCCAGCCAGGGGCGGTCTTTCTTGCGAACAACTCGATCATAGCGCCCCCCCCCGCAAGCTGGACGATCCTGTCGCGGGTTTCCGCCGGCTTCTCACTATGCCGGCCGATCGGCGCGTCAATCACGCTATGGACACACGCTGACGCGCGCTTCGGGTTCCCTTTCGTCGCCAGAAGGCAAACTTCAGCGTTCGATCGTGTCCAGTTTCCCAGGCCCCAGAACCAGGACGGGGATTTTCGATTCCGCTTCACCCATACAAAGGCGGCGGTCTTATACCGGAATCCCCAGCGGCGGATCGTTTCCAGGGCGACGTCCAGATTCGGGAAGGTGGCCCACAGGAACAGAAGGCAGTCGTCCGCGGCGATGTCCTGGACCGGAAGGGAATAGATGTCTTCAGGCGTCATGGTGTGGTAATGCCGCGACACATTCCGTTTTGCACCGCCGGCGGCGTAGGACCAGGGCGGGTCCGCATAGATCACGGAATATTTTTTGTCTGGAAACGGAATCACGCCGACGCCCTCCTTCCGTCATACCTGGCCGCCATAGCCATTTCACGGATCACGTCAGGGATCAGAAGTTCCAGATATTCGTCCCCGCGTTCCAGGCCCAGGACTTCGTTCTGGAAGGCGATCTTCCGTCTGGCGTATGCTTCCGCGTCGTCGAAGATTTCCTTCGGAATCTTCACGCCCAGGGTCCGGTCGACGGACGCCCGAAGGCGCCGTCGGCCGATCCACTGGCGGACCGTCACAGGATCATTCATGGCCGTCCACCGCTTCGCCGCCGTTGGATTCCAGAATGATTCCGGATTCCACATACAAAGCCGGCCGGACGCCGCCGTAGCCGTAGTACGCGTAGTCGTAGTCCAGACTGCCGTCCGTGTCGACAAAGCGCGCATGGCGCGCGCGGCCGGCGTTCGGGGTCGCTAACCACCACCAGTCGTCAAGGGCCAGAAGTTCCCGATACTTCAGGAACAGGGCTTCGGGAAGAAGGCTGATTTTTGCCTTCATGTTGCCGTAGCCGAAGCCGCCGTGGTGGTCCGCCAGGGACCAGTCAGCGGTGACGATGTCCTTCGACCGGATCGGGCCGCCGGCGGCGTCGAAGGACGCCAGGAAGGGGCCGTTCAGTTCGTCCTTCAGGTAGGACAGACGGAAGTCGTTCGGGTTCGGGGTGGGGGGTTCCGGACGGGTCTTCAGGGGTTCCAGGGCGAAGGGCCGCCATGTGATCGCCTGGTCGGCGACCAGAAGCGTCTTCCCGTTATCCAGGTGGCCCAGGACGCGGACGTCGATCGGGCCGGCGTTGAACACGGTCCCAGGGGTCAGGTCCTTCAAAGTCTTAACGTTTGCCATGTCGTTTTCCTCCTTCGAATATCTCGATCGTTACTTCCACGCGGGGGTTCTTCGGGTCAACGTCGAAGGCGTCCGTGAAGCCTTCGATCTGGTTCCAGCCGTCGTTTGTCAGGACGCCGGCGTGGACAAGGCTGTCCTGAATGAACTTCTTCGCAAAGGCGACGTTGTCCTTGTCGCGGCGGCGGTTCGGTTCGATCCAGCGGTAATGAATGATCACCGGCCGGTCGAAGTGAACGCCGCGAAGCTGGGTCTTCACCATGAAGCCGATCACGTTTTCGGCCTGTTTCTTCATGGCGGCGGCCTTATACTTGCCCTTGACGGCCCGTTCGGCGTCTATGTACTCATTCAGGCCAGGCAAAAGGCCAGGGATCGTCAATTTCCAGGTTTCCACGCTCTGTCCTCCTTCACATTCCCAGGATTTCCTTCGCCCTGTCGCGGCGGGCGGCCGCGTTGACGGTCCTTCGGGATTCGCCGATCAGCTTCAGTTTGATCGGGCACATTTCCAGAACGCGGTCATAGATTCGGGCATAGCCCATCGACGGCGGGTTCCGAAGGTCTTCCAGGGACAGGTTCGTCGTCACGATCAGCGGCTTTCCGGCGCGGGACCTGGCGTCGACGATGTTGTAAATCTGCTCGACGGAATAGGACGTGTCCCGCTCGACACCCAGGTCGTCGATCACCAGGCAGTCGAACCGGTTCAGCTTGTCCAGGAAGCCTTGTTTATCCTCACCGAAGCCCTGAAGCCGGTTCAGGATTCGGGGGAAGTTCGTGACGCTGGTCTTCACACAGCGGTCGATCAGGGCGTTCGCGATACAACAGGCCAGGAAGGACTTTCCGGTCCCGACGCCGCCGTAGAACAGAATCCCGATATTGTCGGCCTTCATCTCCGCCCAGTGGTCAACGTACTTCCGGCAAACGTCCGACACGGCGGGGTTCCGGTTGTCGTCCTGGTCGAAGGTGCTGGCCAGATACGACGGATCGGTGATCCCGTCGCGGCGAAGGCGTTCGCAGTTCTGGCGGAACCTGATCCGTTCTTCCTCCTGGCGCTCCGCTTCCTGGCGTTCCTGTTCGCATTTACACATGACCGGAACCGTGACCATCTTCGGCGGGTCGGTTTCCAGTTCCAGGCGGTGTTCCTTCCTGGTGTGGCACCGGCCGCAGTACAGAAGGCCGTCTTCGCCGCGGTAGTCGTCGGGCCGCTCATGGTTCCGGCGTCCCTTTTCGGCGATCGCTTCCAGGGCGGCGGTGAAGTCATTCATGGCAATCACCGCCCAGGAAGTCGTCCCCGCCATCGTAGTTCTTCGCCGCCGGCGCGCTGTCCGGCTTGCTCACGCTGTCAGATTCGTTCCACCGTTCGCCGCGAAGGAAGGTCGCGGGGTAGGGAATATAGCGGCCGTCATCCTTCGTCCACTGTTCGGACTGCTTCCAGCGTTCCACGCCGGCGACGATCTGGGCCACCAGGGCGTCGTCAGGGCCGATTTTCTTCCAGACGGCCACGGCGTCCTTCTTCCCGACACGGCGGGGATAAACAGACCAGAAGCGGTCAAAACCAGGCGGCGTCCCCTCCGCCCCGAATGGGCGCGTTTCTCGTTTCTCGATTCCGTTTCCGTTATCGTTTTCGTTTACGTTTACGGGGACATTTGATTTCATTTGATTTCCAGGGGCTTGATTGCAAGTGTTATCAAATGAAACGGGTTCCGGATATTTGCTTGACTTCGCCCTGGTCTGCTGACACTTGCCCCAGTTCAGAAGTTTCAGATACTTCTTCCCGTCCTCTGTGGCGGTGTAGGTCCCGACCATGTTTTCACGGATAAGTTCGTCCAGCCAGGACCGAATTTTCTGTTCCGTGGGCGGCTTCTGGGGGAAGCACAGGGACGCCAGGATTCGGGGGTCGCCGTAATACAGGCCGAAGTCGTCAGCCTTTACGACCAGGCGCCAGAAGAAGCGTTCGGCGTCGGCGCTGATCGTGCTTAAAGATTCGCTGATAATGATTGATTCCTTGATAATTCGACTGGGCATTGTTCACACCACCTTTCACGCGTTGCGCTGACACTTGCGACACAGTTCACGGCCGTACTTCCGAAGGGAATAGTCCCGTTCGGCGTCGCTGATCGGGCCGCCGCAAGCCGGACACACACCGCCACCGGCGGGGATCGCGGGCGTCTGGCCGCCCTGGGTCGTTCTCTGGGCCGTCTGGGGCGTTTGCGCCGCCTGGGGCGGGGTCTGGGTCTGCTGGGCGTTCCGCGTCGTCTGGCGGCTTCCCTGGCCGTTCTGGGCGGCCTTCTTCGGGGTCCCGCCCTCGAACAGATAGCGGACATTCCCGAACCGGTCGACGATCGTCAGGTCCACGATCTCGCGGCGGTCGTTGTAGCCGATCTTCGTGACGGTAAACTTCACATTCGGATAGGTCCGGTAGACGTCGCGGCCCTGGACCTTCTCGACCTTCCATTCGCCGTCGTTCAGTTCGACATAGATGAACGGGCCGGTGTAAAGTTCGCGGCCGATCCCGACGTTGAAGCCGGCGCGTTTGAAGGCGTCGGACGCCTGTCCCTTTTCCTTCTCCGTGTTGCTCTCGACGCCGACGTCCTGTTTCTTCACCCAGGACTTCTTGTCGTCGTCCCATATCTCGATCGTACAGAACAGGTTCCCGTTGATCACTTCATGGGTCCTCTGCCAATTCCCAGACCCGAAGACCTGATCCAGGATTCGCATATCGACGCGGGCGTCCTTGTAGAGAAGAAGGACCGCACCGACCGCGCCGTTCTTCGCTTTGCTGACGGACTGGACACGACAGTCGATGTCTTCCGCCGTCAGAAGGGGAATACTGAAGTCCTTCATGTCGGTTCCCCCTTTACTTGATCTGAAGGTTCTGATTCTCGACCAGGACCGCACCGGCGACGGCCTGTCCGGCCTGGATCGCCTTCTTGATCGCCGTCTTGTCCGGCTTTGTGGTGACGGTGGTCGTCACGAAGTCCACCGGAAGGGCGCCTTCGTCGTCGATCTGAACCTGGGTGGACTTGCGGAAGCTGATCTTCGTCTTCGCCGTTTCCACCTTGTCGCGGCCGACGGTCAGCATGGCGGACGCCAGGAAGCCCTTCAGGCGTTCCACGCGGTTTTCGGCGGCCTTGCGCCGCTCCGCCAGGGCGGCTTCCTCTGCCTTCGCGCCGCTGATAAAGACGTTCAGGTTCTTGATGTAAAGGGCCGTCGCTTCGGCCTTTTCGTCGAAGGCGGCGGAAAGGGCTTCGAACCGGTCGGCGTTCAGCAGTTCGCCGGTGTCCGGATCAACTTCCAGGGATTCCAGGGCGGACAGGAAGTCGGCGCTGATCTCATAAAGGCTTGCGTTCACTTCGCGTCGCCCCCTTTCTTCTCCGCCAGGATCGAAAGGACTTCTTCGACCATGCGGTCGACGTCCTTCCAGCCGATTTCGACGCCCTCCTGGCGCGCCCCATTGAAGGGGGCCACCTTCGCAATCACAGCCTTGATCTTCGCTTCGGCGGCTTCGGCGCGGGCCTTCTGCTCCTTGTAGCCGGCGAACCAGGACTGGGACTGGCGGCGCTCAAAGTCGGCTTCGCTCCGCGCTTCCTGGGCTTCGACCAGGCTTTCCAGCATGAACGCCTTCACGGCGTCGGTATCATAAAAATTCAATTTAGCCATTGAAAAATGCTCCTTTCCGTGGTATGATTCACTTAACCTTTTTGGAATGGGCCGTTTCGGTTGTTGTGGTGACGACGAAACGGTCCTTTTCTGTTTCTTCGATCGTGATCTTCTTTTCGCCCAGAAGGACAAGGGCCTTCACAGCCTGTCCGACCTGAACGGGCGACAGGGTCGCCGTGTATTTCATCTTCTCCGTTCCCTCCTTCCTTCAGGAATATCGAAGGCACCGGCGACGGCCAGAAGGCCGGCCCAGACCAGAAGGAAACCGAACATTCGAAGCGTCCCAGGGAGAAGGGGGACCAGGTCCTGTTCCACGGCTCCGGCGCTTCCCAGAAGGCCCAGGAAGGCCAGCATGGACAGGGCTTCGGCCGACTTGCGGATTCTCCGGCGGGTCCGCCGTTGCCTTGCTCTGGGGGTCATTCTGCGATCACTCCCTTCTTCCGCCCGCACCGGCGGCGGCTTTCCTGGGCGCGCTTCTGGGCCAGGTCCGCGTCGTAGGCAAGGCGGAAGTTCTTGTCCAGCTTGTCCCCGTCCTGGCCGCGTTTTAATTCGGCGTAAATGGTCCGCGGCGACACGCCGATCTCTTTCGCGATCTGTCCAGCCTTCGCGCCGGCTCCGTACAGGGCCGCGATTGCCTTCCGGTCCGGATACTCGATCGTCTTGAAGCCTTCAGCCACGTTTTCACCGTCCTTTCCTTCGGGTAAAATAAAAAAGTGTAACTGCAAAAAGCCTGTCGACTTACTGCAATTACACTATACACGGGGGCG
>CAYYCU010000084.1:3572-6801 GCA_964470415.1 uncultured Ruminococcus sp. | reverse complement strand
TCCGATAAAAATAAAAACATATCTTTCTCTTTTCAAAATTTTATGGTATAATAACATCAGTGAAACCTTGCTGACGCAAGCCTTCGGGCTACGCCCCGTCCGTGCTTTGCGCGGCTTCGTTATTGACGGCTTCGCAAAAATGCCCTTGCAAGCAAGCATTTTTGCTTCATGGTATAATAAGGCGAGGCTTTTGTTTCTCGGAATCGGGAAATTGAATGATTCCGGTTGCTTGTTTTATTCATTATAACAAAAAAACATGAAAAAAACAAGAAGAACCGCGTTTTTTCAAGGATTTTTTCTGACATCTTCAAAATATTGTCACATTTGCTATGTATAATATGGCAAACTGCAAAAATTATCTTTTTTGCAAGGCAGGAGGTTTTGAATTATGAACGAGAACAACTCACAATTCGATAAAACATCTTTTGGTATTCATCAGCAATCCGCACAGAACGGAACGTATCGCCAAAGCCAAGGAAATACTTACGAATATGTGTTTTCCTCCGGAAAAACCTATTCTTCCGCACCCATGCCGCGCAAGCCAAAGCGCAACGGTACCAATGTTTTGGCATTGGCGGTAACGGTTATTCTTTGTGTTACGCTTTCTTTTATGGCAGCCTTCGGAGGCGCCGTGCTTGGGAACCGGCTTTTTGCCGAAGAAAATCAAATCTCCAATCCCGCACCTGCCGATGACAGTCTTTACAGCGATGATGCAAAAGATTTGATTAACAAATCCGAGTCCGAGCCATCTCAGTACGGTTCGGCCGGAGAAGATGTGTTTTCTGTTTCACAGGTGGCTCAAAAAGTACAGGATTCGGTCGTGGTCATAGACGTTTCCGTATCCGCAGGCAGTTCGATTTTCGGCTCTCAAACCACAACCGGCTCCGGTAGCGGGGTTATCATTTCCGATCAAGGCTATATTTTAACCTGCAATCATGTGGTAGAGGATGCGCTGTCCATTCAAGTTACTTTAAATTCGGGCAGCAAATATCAGGCTGCATTGGTCGGAAGCGATGCCAACAGCGATCTTGCCGTTATCAAAATTACGCCGAAAGACGATGAACCGCTGGTGTATGCCGAGCAGGGGAAGAGCGACAATTTGGTGGTCGGAGAACGCGTGGTTGCAATCGGAAATCCGCTCGGTACCTTGGGCGGAACGGTAACGGACGGCATTATCAGCGCCAAGGAAAGAACCATAACCATGTCCGATGGCACCGTTATGACGCTTTTGCAAACCAATGCGGCAATCAATTCGGGCAATTCCGGAGGCGGGCTGTTTAATTTGGACGGTCAGTTGGTTGGAATTGTCAATGCAAAATATGCCGCCGAAGGCGTTGAGGGCTTGGCTTTTGCAATTCCGATTGACCGTGCGTATGAAGTCCAGTTGGAATTGATTGAATACGGCTATGTCAGAGGCATTGTCGACCACGGCCTTACCCTGGTGGATGTTACGGAATCCAATTTGTATTATTATTATTTTAATTTCAAAATCGACACCGTGGGTGTATATGTTGCTTCTTCGGAATACAATACCGATTTGCAAAACAAAGACCGCATTATTTCGGTAAACGGTGTTGCGGTAAAAACGGAAACCGAATTTGAGGCGGCAATTTCTTCATTGAAGGTCGGAGATTCGATTACCGTTGTTTATTCGCACAACGGAACACAAAAAACAACCACGCTTGTTTTAAGGGAATATGTTCCCGATTATGTAAAGGATAAAACCGAGTAAACTTATATTTTATTCTACTTTGAAAGGATGAGACCTATGTATCATATATTGGTTGTAGACGATGAATCCCGTATTCGTGCAATTATCCGAAAATATGCGGAGTTTGAAGGACATCAAGTCACCGAAGCAGGCGATGGTATGGAGGCGGTTTTACTCTGCCGGAGCAATCATTACGATTTGATTATTATGGATATCATGATGCCTGAATTGGACGGCTTTTCCGCTTGCCGTGAAATTCGCAAAACGACACAAACACCCATTATCATGCTTTCGGCAAGAGGCGAGGAATATGACCGTATCAACGGCTTTGAGGTCGGTATAGACGATTATGTGACAAAGCCGTTCTCTCCGAAAGAGCTGATGTTGCGTGTGGACGCGATTATGAAGCGGGTAAAGCTTCCTGCCAATTCCGCAGAACAGGCGCAAACACCAAATGTTGTGGTGGAGCTTGACGGCGGGCAATTAAAGGCCGATGTTACGGCGCGCCTTGTTTTCATTGACGGAAAGCGGGTGGACATGTCGCCGAAAGAATACGATCTCTTCTTTTATTTGCTGAAAAACCGCAACATCGCACTTTCCAGAGAAAAGCTGTTGTGCGAGGTTTGGGGATATGATTTTTTTGGAGATGCACGCACCTTGGATACGCACATCAAGCTGTTACGTAAAAGTCTCGGCAGATACAGCCGATATATTGTAACATTGCGCGGCGTAGGGTACCGCTTTGAAGAAATATGAGTAAAAGCAAGAATGCTTCCTCTTCAAAATGCAAGCGGTTTGGCAGATTCAGCATTCGCTGGAAGCTTGCTGTTTATATGGCGGTATTTGTTGCCGTTATTTTGGTGATTACTTGGCTTTTTCAGGTGTTTTTACTGAATTTGTTCTTTTATTCCGTAAAAAAAGCCGAAATGAAAAATGCGGCAAAAAATTTGGAACATCAGTTGAACAGCGCGGATTTTGAAAAAGCCGTTTACCGCGAAGCCATTGACCATATGCTTTGCATTATGATTTACCGTATCGATGGCGAAGAGGGGGCAAAGAAAATTGCCAATGTGGATGCAACGGGAAGCAATGTGATTATGACTTTGGACAATGATCGCCTTGTTGCTTTCTTTGAAAAGGCGGAGGAAAACGGCGGCGCATGCTTTTCTAAAGTTGCTTTTGGCGGAATGGAAGTGAATTCCGATGCATTTTTTGACAGCATGCATTACAACGATGAAAGCGGTCGTCCCATTCGCGTGCCTTCTCAAAATGTAAGGCTTGTTTACGTGTTGCTGTCTCAAGATTCCGAAAACGGACAGTATATGATTTTGCTGGATTCCAGCATGCAACCTTTAAATTCCACCGTAAAAACATTGAGTATGCAATATATTTGGATTGCGGCCATTACGTTGTTCATTGCCGTAATTGCGGTGTTTGTTTTTTACAGACGGATTTCCAAGCCATTGATTAGCATGAACGAATCGGCAAAACAGTTGGCAAAAGGAAATTACAATGTGA
>CAYYCU010000084.1:0-3472 GCA_964470415.1 uncultured Ruminococcus sp. | reverse complement strand
CGCAGTATGCTGTTGCAGGTCATTTATAATTTAATCAACAATGCCGTTAACTATACGGGCGAGGATAAATGTGTAACGGTTGTTCAGTCTGTAACCGAAAAAAAGGTTCGCATTAGCGTAATCGATACGGGCAAAGGAATCAAACCGGAGGATCTTCCGCTTATTTGGAACCGCTATTATAAAGTTGACAAGATTCACCGCATGGCAACCATCGGAACGGGACTGGGACTTTCGATTGTCAAGGGTATTTTGGAAGCACACGGCGCAGGCTACGGTGTTATCAGTAAAGAAGGGGACGGCTCTACGTTTTGGTTTGAATTGCCCGTACAGGACGAATCGGAGCATACAACGTGACAAGTTAAAAATACGGAGGAATTACATTTGAGACAGACGGTTTTGGCGCTTTTTCATTGCCCGATTTGTTCTGCCGAGTTGATGCTTGACGAAGAGGGAAAAAACTGTCGTTGTCAAGGAAAACGGCAACACTGCTTTGATTTTTCAAAAAGCGGGTATCTGAATCTTGCCAATGCGCACGCGGGAGACGGAGACCAAAAAGCGGCGGTACAGGCAAGACGTGCTTTTTTGGATGCGGGATACTACCGGGAGCTGTCGGATGAAATCAACCGCATTTTGGACAGCATTCCTTCCCGTACCGTTTTGGACGCCGGATGCGGAGAGGGATATTATACCAACCGTATGGCACGAGATGACAGACTGGTAATCGGTACCGATCTCTCCCGATGCGGTATTGATTATGCCGCAAGAAGAGCCAAGGCACAGAATCTGCAGGCTGGGTATGCGGTAGCAAATTTGTTTGATTTGCCGATTTCGGACAACGCTTTGGAAGTTGTCACAAACATTTTTGCACCGTGCGCCGAAAAAGAATTTTTACGCGTGTTAAAGCCGGGCGGTTATTTGTTGCTTGTCGGTGCAGGAAGTACACATTTGATGGGGCTGAAAAAAGCAATTTATGAGGATCCTTATCAAAATACGGGACGCGCGGATTTGCCGTCCGAAATGGAGCAGGCGGGGTATTGGAATTACAAAAATACCGTAACCGTTTGCGGTTCCGATATGATAGAGGCGCTGTTTTCCATGACGCCGTATTATTGGCGCACTTCTCAAAAAGACCGTGAAAAGCTGAAAAACTTGGAATGCTTGACAACGGAAGTGGATTTTGACATTTTTCTTTTCAGAAAGGAAGCCCTTGTATGAAAATATCTGTTTGTATTCCGATGTATAACGAAAAAAACATCATTGCCGAAACTGCCGTTGCGCTTTCTTCCTATATGCAATCGCATTTTGACGATTATGAAATTTTATTTTGCAACGATGGCAGTCTGGACGGTTGCGACCGGACGGTAATGGATTTGCAGTTGCCGCACGTCCGCGTGATTGGATATGAGCAAAACAGGGGAAAAGGCCATGCAATACGCTATGCCATGTTGCAGGCCAAAGGAGATATCCGACTGTTTACCGATGCGGATTTGGCTTACGGAACCGATATTATCAAACAACTTACCGATGTATTTGAAAACAATTCTCAAACGGCAATTGTCATCGGTTCTCGCAATTTGACCAAAGACGGGTATGCCGGCTACACATGGCTTCGCAAGCTGGCATCCAAAATTTATATCCGAATTTTGTGTATGTTGGGCGGCTTTCGCATCAGTGATTCACAATGCGGCTGTAAGGCTTTTTCGGCTCAAGCGGCAGAATCAATTTTTTCCCGTTGCGAAGTCGACAGCTTTGCTTTTGATTTTGAAGTTATCCTGTGGGCCAAAAAGTTAGGCTTTGCCGTACAGGAACTTCCGGTTTGTGTGTTGCACCACGGACAGTCAACCGTACATATGGTGCGCGATTCCTTCCGCATGTTGCGCGACATTATAAAAATGAAAAAAAGAATCCGAAAAACTTCAATATAAAATATACTGCAAAAAGGAGAATGACCGATGAAAAAACTGGGTATGGGAATGATGCGGTTGCCGCTGTTGAATCCGGAGGATCCGCGCTCTATTCGTATGGATGAGGTCTGCCGTATGGTAGATTCTTTTTTGGAAAACGGGTTTACTTATTTTGATACCGCATATATGTATCATGACTACCAAAGCGAAATTGCGGTACGCGAAGCTTTGGTCAAACGTCACGACCGAAACAGCTTTTTGCTGGCAGATAAACTGCCAACGCCGTATTTAAAAGAAGAAGGCGATCAGGAACGCATTTTTGCGGAACAGCTTGAAAAATGCGGTGTGGAATATTTCGATTACTACCTGATTCATACGCTCAATACCCGTTTATACGAAGTTGCACAAAAATTCAACAGCTTCGGTTTTGTATCCAAACTGAAAGAAGAGGGAAAGGTACATCGGTTCGGTTTTTCTTTTCACGATACTGCCGATGTGCTTGACAGAATTTTGACCGAACATCCCGAAGTCGATTTTGTACAGATTCAACTGAATTATTTGGATTGGGATAACGATCGCATTCAATCCCGCAAATGCCATGAAGTTTGTTTAAAGCACGGCAAGCCGATTATTGTGATGGAACCGGTAAAAGGCGGCATTTTGGCAAATGTTCCGGCACGTGCAAAAGCGCTTTTACAGGAGACGCAGCCGGAGCTTTCGGTACCGTCTTGGGCGGTTCGCTTTGCGGCAAGCTGTGAAAACGTTTTTATGGTGTTGAGCGGCATGTCCAATATGGAGCAGCTTTGTGACAATATGAGCTATATGAAAGATTTTTGTCCTCTCACCGATGCGGAACGGGCGGTTTTATCCAAAACGGTACATTTGATTTATGAGGACATTGCGGTGGATTGCACCGCTTGCCGTTATTGTGTAGAGGGATGTCCTAAAAAAATTGATATTCCGAAGTATTTTGCGCTTTACAATGCAATGCGTTCAAAGGATGCCGACCGCACACAAATCACGGCAAAATTTTCGGCTTTGGCAGACCGGCACGCTGCGCCTTCGGATTGCATACGGTGCCGCAAATGTGAGATGACGTGCCCTCAGCATATTCATATTGCAGATGCACTGAAAAAAATTGCCGAACTTATGGAATGAAATGAAAAAACGCGTTTTTGCCTTGATTTTTTTATTTTTTTGTGTTAAAATAAACAAAAAGCCAAAAAAGGAGAATGTGACAGCGTGAGAAATAACGAATCAGCCGAGATGTATTTGGAAACAATCCAAATTCTAAAAGAAAAGCAACCGCATGTGCGTGCAATCGACATTGTACACGAGACCGGATATACAAAACCGAGCGTCAGCCGTGCAATGGGACTTTTAAAAAAGAACGGTCATATTTTAATTGATCAATCCGGCTACATTACGCTGACCGATGAAGGCGAAGTTCTTGCCAAAAAGATTTTGGAGCGCCACCGTGTGCTTACGGCATTCCTTGTAAAAATCGGCGTTGAAGAAAAAACAGCCGGCGATGACGCCTGCCGTATGGAGCACGTTATCAGCGATGA
>CAYYCU010000083.1:0-6806 GCA_964470415.1 uncultured Ruminococcus sp. | reverse complement strand
AGGGCGTAGCCCAAGCCGACTCTGTCGGCTTTACGCGTCTATTATAACACACCCCCCGCAATTTGTCAACGCCTGCCGTTCCTTTCCGACAAAAAGCACTCGCTGTTGACCTGTCCGTCTTTCATTAAAATTGCTTGACATCGGCATAAAAGTATGCTATACTTTTGATAAAAACAAACCACACGAAAAATTAAGGAAGGAATTTTAAAGAATGCTACTGTTTGAAAAAGCCGAGTGGATATGGGCAGAAAAACCTGCCGAAAAAGATTCTTATACCGATTTTATTTCAACATTTTCCTGCGCGGAAAATGAGCAGGTTTTTGTACGTATCTCGGCAGACTCCGATTATACACTGTGGATTAACGGCAAGCTTGCAGGCTTTGGCCAGTACGCGGATTATCCGTCTTATAAAGTAGGCGACACCATTGACATCACGGAATTTGTAAATCCGGGAAGCAACCTCCTCGCCCTTACCGTATGGTACTACGGCAACAACAGTTCCACTTATACATTGGGACAAGCAGGCGTTATTTTTGAAGTCGGCACCGCACAAAAATTGCTTGCCTACTCCTCCTCGGACACGCTCTCCCGCGCTTCCCGAACCTACATCAGCAGCGAATGCCACAATATTACCGGTCAACTTGGGTACACGTACCATTATGACAACACACAAAACGATGCCTTTATCACCGGCGAATCCGTGCAAGATTTTCTTCCTTCCCGCGTGATCACGGGTATCACCAAAAGCATTCATAAGCGTCCTATCAAACGTCTAAATTTGGAAAACCGCGTATGGGGAAACATTGTCCAACAAGGCACCTTTTCTTATGGCGATGAGGCCGTGGATTCGATCGGACTTGCCATGCAACAGGCGGCACTTTCTCACCGCCCCCTGCGCCAAATGACCGGCTCCTCCAATCGCCGCATGCGTGACGGCATTACGGTTTCTGCCGATAAGGAAGGAATTTATCTGATTTTGGATTTGGAAGAAGAAACCGTTGGCTTTTTGGATTTGGATATTGAAACCGACAACCCATGCCGCATAGATATCGGATACGGCGAGCATTTGCTGGACGGACGTTGCCGCACAGCGGTCGGCGGTCGGAATTTTTCTTGCGCGGTAGACGTTGCAGCCGGAAGAACCCACTATTTAAACACCTTCCGCCGCTTTGGTTGCCGTTATCTTCAATTTTTTATTCATGCGTCAAATGTAAAGCTGCATTATATCGGTCTCCGTCCCGTTACTTATCCGTTAACCTATAAGAATTTTAAAAGCGGCAATCTGTTGCGCGATACCATCTACCGTGTTTGCCAAAAAACAATGGATTGCTGCATGCACGTACATTACGAAGATTGTCCTTGGCGCGAACAGGCACTGTACACCATGGATTCCCGCAACCAAATGCTTTGCGGATATTATGCCTTCGGAGAAAAGGATTTTGCCCGCGCTTCTTTAAATTTGATTGCAAACGGTCTGCGCCCGGACGGACTTTTGTCAATCTGTTATCCGTCCGGTTCTCCTACCTGTATTCCTTCTTTTTCGCTCGTTTATTTCTTGCAAATGTACGAATACATCGAATACACCGCCGATCTTTCCGTTGCGCAGGAAAACTTCTCCGTTTTGGAAACACTGCTTGCAACCTTTGCCTCCAAAACGTGTGCAAACGGCCTGATTGAAAACTTTTACGGTGAGGGCAAGGGATATTGGAATTTTTACGAATGGTCGCCGAATTTAAGCGGAAAATTTAACGAAACCAACCGCCAAATCGAAGCGCCCCTCAACGCATTCTATTCCATCGCCCTGCAAAATATGGAAAAAATTTGCCGCGCGCTCGGCAAGAAAGCCGAAGCCGAGGCTTGCGCAAAAAAAGCAGCCGCGCTCAATCAAGCAATTGCAAGCGTTTTCTTTGAACCGTCCATCGGACTGTTTCGGACTTTTGCGGAGGCGGAGGCAAGCCACGGCACGTATGATGTTCTGACAAATGCGCTTTGCCTATACTGCGGTGCCGCACAGGCATGCAACATGGATGTGATTTTAAAAATTTTACAGGCAAACGGCCCCGCCGATACCGGCTTGACCGTTCATCCCAACACGTTGAGCATGAACAGCTTCCGCTTTGACGCACTGTTGGCGGTTGATAAAGAAAAATACGGCAATGTCATTTTATCCGAACTGGATCGGGTATATTTCTCTATGCTCCGCCGAGATGCCACCACATTTTGGGAGACCATTTTGGGGGAAGAAGATTTTTCAAACGCCGGCAGTCTTTGCCACGGTTGGTCTGCGTTGCCAATCTACTATTACGAAATTTTGCAATAATCCAAAGACGGCAGGGTGATATTTACATTTTTTGAAAAATAAATTTGTAAAAATTCGAAAAACTATTTACAAAACAGAAAATGTGTGATATAATATTTGCTGTATGACGTGAACCCGGTTGTTGGATACGAGGCCGTTAGAGACGGCTGTTCACCCACCGACTGCTGAGTGAAACGCCAAATAAAAAGAAAGGTGAAAAAACTATGCAGAAAGAAGAAAAGCTCAACTTAATCGAGCAGTATGCAATTCATGAGGGCGACACAGGTTCTCCCGAAGTGCAAATTGCGCTTCTGACCAACCGCATCAACAATCTGACCACTCACTTGAAAGCCAACAAAAAGGACTTTCACAGCCGCCGCGGTCTTCAAAAGATGATCGGTCACAGAAGAAACCTGCTCAACTACCTGCAAAAGGTGGACATCGAGCGTTACCGTGCAATCGTTAGCAAGCTCGGATTGAGAAAATAAGCCAATAGGGAGTGGAGAGCGGCGGCAATGAATTGCTACCGCCCTTGCTCCCTGCTTGTTTTTGGGGTTCCAATGTCTCTTACGGTCGGATTAGCAATTAACCATGCGCCCAAACGCGGGTTGGGAATATGGTTAAGTGCTAAACCTCCGTAAGAAAAATCTAAAATAAAAAAAACGGAGGTTATTATGTCTCATTCAATCAGCTCCGCTATGGAGTTCAAAAATTACAAAGTGTTCAAATACACCTATGCCGGTCGTCCTTTGGTGATTGAAACCGGTAAAATGGCAGGCCTTGCAAACGGCTCGGTTCTCTGCCGCTACGGTGATACCGTGGTACTCTGCTGTGCAACCGCTTCCGAAAAGCCCCGTGATGGCATTGACTTTTTGCCGCTTTCGGTAGACTTTGACGAGCGTATGTATGCTGCCGGAAAAATTCCGGGCGGTTACCTCAAGCGCGAAGGAAAGCCATCCGAAAAGGCCGTTCTGACCTCGCGTGTCATTGACCGTCCCATTCGTCCGCTCTTCCCCAAGGATTTGCGCAACGATGTGGCATTGACACTGACCGTTATGTCGGTAGATCCCGACTGCTCTCCCGAAATCACCGCTATGATTGGTGCCTCCACGGCATTGGCAATTTCCGATATTCCGTGGAACGGTCCGATTGGCGGCGCATTCATGGGCTTGGTTGACGGTGAAATTGTTGTCAACCCCACCTTTGAGCAACAAAAAAAGAGCGATTTGCAACTGACCGTTGCCGCTTCCATGAAAAAAGTCGTCATGATTGAGGCAGGCGCAAATCAAGTAGATGATGAAACCATGTACAAAGCCATTATGCAGGCACATGAGGAAATTAAGGATTTGCTCGGCTTTATTAACGCAATTATTGATGAAGTCGGCAAAAAGAAGTTTGAATATCCTTCCTGCGAGCTTGACCATGATATGTTTGATGAAATTTTTGCATTCTGCGAAAAAGATGTTATGGAAGCGCTTGACACCGATGACAAAAACGTGCGCGATGCAAAAATGGTTCCCATTAAAGACGCCATTTTGGAAAAGTTTACCGAAAAGTATCCGTTGCTCCCCAACATGATGGACGAGCTGGTTTACAAAATTCAAAAGAAGATTGTACGCCGTTGGCTCTTGGTGGATAAAAAGCGTGTAGACGGCAGACGGATGGATCAAATCCGCCCGCTTGCCAGCGAAGTCGGCGTTTTGCCGCGTACACACGGTTCGGGACTCTTTACCAGAGGACAAACGCAGGTTCTGACCGTTGCAACGCTGGGCACACTCTCCGAGGCGCAACTGCTGGACGGCATTGACAGCGAGACCTCCAAAAGATACATGCACCATTACAACATGCCCGGCTTTTCCACCGGTGAAGCAAAACCCGTCAGAAGCCCCGGACGCCGTGAAATCGGCCACGGTGCATTGGCGGAGCGCTCCCTGGTTCCCGTTCTTCCCTCCGAGGAAGAATTCCCCTATGCCATCCGTTTGGTCTCCGATGTCGTATCCTCCAACGGTTCTACCTCTCAAGGCTCCGTGTGCGGCTCTACGCTTGCGCTCATGGATGCGGGCGTGCCGATTAAGGCGCCCGTTGCCGGTATTTCCTGCGGCTTAATTACCGCAGAGGACGGCTCTTGGGATACCATGCTCGATATTCAAGGCTTGGAAGACTTTTACGGCGACATGGACTTTAAGGTTGCCGGAACGCATAAGGGCATTACCTCCATTCAAATGGACCTCAAGGTAGACGGATTAACGCCCGAAATTATCCGCAAGGCGTTGGAAATGACGCACATCGGCCGTGATTATATTATTGACGAAGTGCTCTTAAAGGCAATTCCCGCTCCGCGCGCAGAAGTTTCCAAATATGCGCCCAAGATGACAAGCATGAAGATTGATCCCGACAAAATCCGTGATGTAATCGGTAAGGGCGGCGCCGTTATTCAAAAGATTGTTGCCGATACAGGCGCAAAAATTGATATTGAGGACGATGGTACCATTCGCATTGCCGCAATTAACAGTGACCAGGCAGCTGCTGCCAAGGCTTGCATTGATGCCATTGTATTTGAACCCGAAGTCGGCGCAGTTTACACCGGCACGGTAACGGGCATTAAAGAGTTTGGTTGCTTTGTGGAATACGCACCCGGCAAAGAGGGTATGGTTCACATCTCCAAAATTGCACCGCGCAGAATTGATAAAGTTGAGGATGTCCTCAAAATCGGCGATGTGGTGAAGGTAAAATATATCGGTCTTGATAAAAAAGGTCGTATGGACTTCTCTATCAAGGACGCTCTCGAAGGTTGATCGCCTCCGAAAAATAATGAAACGGGGCGACTCTGTTGGCGTGTTATGCCAACAAGCGCCTCGTATTTTAAAAGAAAGGAATGGATGTCGGCATGAGCAAACGTACCTCTCCCTCCAAAAGCTTTAACACCGTAAAACACAGCAACCGCGAACAGCGCATCAAACGCCGCCGCCGGGAAAGGCTGGTCTTGCTTTCCATTCTTGCGGTGGGCGCGCTCCTTGCACTGACGGTATTGATTTTTTTAATTGCTTCCATTGCAAATACCGTTGCAAGCAGACCGCACGGCACCCCGGCTGAAAGCACCACGCAAACCAACGATGACACCACACCGTCCAATCAAACGCCGTTGCTTTATACGCAAATTACCAAGATGAACAGCGATGTGCACACGGGCGTATTGCAAATTGTAAACAACGAGAACAAATACCAATTTCCCACCACCGCCTCCGACCTCAAAAATATTTACGACAATCGCCTCAAATACAACGAAGTCTCCAACACGTACCTTGTGGGAGAAACCTCATGGAAGTTAAATGCAACCGCGCTGGACGCTTTTAACCAAATGCTTTACCGTTATTACGAGCTGGAGCAGGACGGTTCCGTTTGCATTACATCGGCTTACCGCACCGAGGCCGATCAGGCGGCTCTCGGCTCATCGGTCTCCCCCGGATATTCCGACCACCACACGGGTTATTGCGTGGCAATCAAGCAAAAAACACAAACCGGAAATGTGGCGCTGGATTCCGACCATTGGATTTACGAAAACTGCCACAAATACGGCTTTATTGTCCGCTATCCCGAAAGCAAATCGGAAGAGACCGGCGTCAGTGATTACACGCACTGCCTGCGCTATGTTGGCGTTGCGCACGCCACTTATATTGCCGAGCACAACCTTTGTATGGAGGAGTACATCACACTGTTGCAGGAGCATTACACCTCCGAGCATTTGCAAATCAACGGCGCGGACGGCAAAACGTACGAGGTTTATTACGTTGCCGCCGGCACAGACGATTTAACAAAAATCAGCGTTCCCTCCAATTACAGCTACACCATTTCGGGCGACAACATCAAGGGCTTTATCATTACGGTTGATCTCACCGCACCGATTGCATAAGTCGCCCCCGATTTGCATACACTATCATCAAAGCGTTTGAATACCAATTTATAAAATAATGAAAGAAAGGTTTTACATGGTTATCACAATGGAAAACGAAAACATTCCCGTACTGCAACCCGAAGAGGAAGTAAACAGTGCCGCCGTGTGCGATGAAGGTGAACAGCTTTCGGTCTGCAACTGTGAAAATGAGGAAGTGGTAACACTTTGCGAGACCGATGACGCCGAAGAAACCGAAGAGGCGCCGGAGACGCACAAAGAGATGTTTACCCGCAAATGCAACGAGGTAAAAGCGGCATGCCGCTCTACCGCGAGCCGTTTGGTGACCGACTGGAAAGAGACGAACGGAAATCCCCACATCAAGCAAACCTGCGTGATGCAAGTGGACATTTACCGTTCTCCGGAAGACGAAACGCCCATTGACACTTTCCGCACCGAGCGTGTAAAGAGTTTTTCTGCTCGTTCTTTGGCAGTGATTGGAGCCGCGGCTTTGGTCGTTAGCTGCACAGTTGAGACCATTGTCAAAAAACTTTTGAAATAATAAAATAAAAGGGCTGTCAGCAGACGCGCCGTTTGGGAATCCAAACGGCGCGTTTT
>CAYYCU010000082.1:0-7030 GCA_964470415.1 uncultured Ruminococcus sp. | reverse complement strand
TAAAACTTTTGCGTGTGTTTTCATACAATGTCCTTTCCTATCTTTTATTTTAAGATGTAAGTTCATTATAACCGCTATCCAAACGTTTGTCAATACTTTTTGAAAAAATTGTAATTTTTATTGACCGAAAAAAAGGATAATTCATTCATATGACCGACATGTTTTTTCAAGAAAACATGCGCACGGAACCAAATGCTCCGTGCGCATGCTGTAAAAACATTATTTTTGAAAACGATTGTTTATTGCCGGAAGTCGGCTTAAACCACACCGTATGCCAACATGGCTTTTGCAACCTTAAGGAAGCCCGCAATATTTGCGCCGGCTACCAGGTCATCTCCCAGACCGTACTCATGAGCGGCGTCAATGGATGCTTTGAAAATGTTGGACATAATCATATGGAGCTTTGCGTCTACTTCTTCTGCGGTCCAGCTGTAACGCATGGAGTTTTGAGACATTTCCAATCCGGATACCGCAACGCCGCCGGCATTGACTGCCTTGGAGGGCGCAACAATGACACCGTTTGCTTTGAGATATGCAATTGCTTCATTGGTGGTGGGCATGTTGGAAACTTCCACATAATACTTTATACCGTTTGCAACAATTTTCTTTGCTTCTTCGAGTCCAACCTCGTTTTGTGTTGCGCAGGGCATCAGAATATCGGCTTTGACGCCCCAAGGCTTTTCCTTCGGGAAGAACTGTACGCCAAACTTATCGGCATAATCTTGTACACGGTTGCGGCAGGAAGCACGCATTTCCAACATGTAATTTACCTTTTCTTCGGTTGCGATACCGTCCGGATCGTAAATATAGCCGTCGGGACCGGAAATGGTAACCACTTTGCCGCCAAGGTCATTGACCTTCTTTACCGTTCCCCAAGCGACATTGCCAAAGCCGGAAATGGCAAAGGTTTTGCCTTTTATATCGTCTTTAAAATATTTCAGCATTTCAACCGTATAGTAAACCGCGCCAAAGCCGGTTGCCTCCGGACGGATCAGAGAGCCGCCGTAAGGAATTCCTTTTCCGGTTAAAACGCCTGTAAATTCATTGCGCAACCGCTTGTACTGACCAAAGAGATAGCCGATTTCACGCGCACCAACGCCAATATCGCCGGCGGGAACATCGGTATTTGCGCCAATGTGCTTGGAAAGCTCGGTCATAAAGCTTTGGCAAAAACGCATAACCTCCGCATCGGATTTTCCTTGCGGATCAAAATCGGAGCCGCCTTTGCCACCGCCCATGGGCAGAGAGGTCAGGGAGTTTTTAAAGGTTTGCTCAAATCCGAGAAATTTAATGATGCTTTCATTTACAGAAGGATGAAAACGCAAGCCGCCCTTATAAGGACCGATTGCACTGTTAAATTGAATGCGGTAGCCGCGGTTTACCTGCACCTTGCCGTTATCGTCAACCCACGGTACGCGGAATTTAATAATGCGCTCCGGCTCTACGATCATATCAATAATGCCTTTTTCAATAAATTCGGGGTTCTTTTCCACCACGGGCTCTAAGGACTCCAGCACCTCGGTAACGGTTTGATGAAATTCCGGTTCGCCCGGATTGCGATGCTTGACATCTTCGATTACTTTCAAAAGATATTTGTTTTGAATGCTCATTGATATTACCCTCCCTCAATCGGTAATTTGCAAGTTTGATTGAATAAAATTTCATAAAACCGTTCATTTTCGCGCGGTTCCTTGCAAATTATACATTTAAAACGAAATTATTATAACACAAATCCTGCATGCTGTCAACAGGTTGCGTGTAAAAAATTTAGCCTGTTAAAATTTTTTTCATTTTGTGCCGAAAAAGCTTAAGCATACGAAAAATTACAGATTACGGGTTCAATTCGGCATCAATTGCCTGTGCGGCATGTTTTCCCGCGCCCATGGCAAGAATGACCGTAGCGGCGCCCGTTACCGCATCGCCGCCGGCATATACGTGTTCCAGCGAGGTTTTTCCGGTCTCTTCCGCAACCACAATTCCGCCGCGGCGGTTGACCTCCAAACCGGCGGTTGTCGATTTGATTAACGGATTGGGAGAGGTCCCGATAGACATGATAACGCAGTCGCAATCCAAACAAAATGCAGAGTTCGGAATTTCAACGGGACTGCGGCGACCAGAATCGTCCGGTTCGCCAAGCTCCATTTTTACGCATTTCATTGCACGGACAAAACCGTTGTCATCTCCCAAAAGCGCGGTCGGATTGTGCAACAAAAGAAATTCGATTCCTTCTTCCATGGCATGCTCCACCTCCTCGCGTCTTGCGGGCAGTTCCTCCAGCGAGCGGCGATATACAATGAAAACCTTTTCGGCGCCGAGGCGCAAAGCACTTCTTGCCGCGTCCATTGCAACATTGCCGCCGCCGACCACGGCAACCCGCTTTGCGTGATAAATTGGCGTGGCGGAGTCCGCGCGGTATGCTTTCATCAAATTGACGCGCGTCAAAAATTCATTTGCCGAGTAGACGCCTTTTAAATTTTCACCCGGAATGTTCATAAAGCGGGGAAGTCCCGCTCCCGAACCGATAAAAACGGCTTCAAATCCTTCATTTTTCATAAGCTCTTCAACGGAAACGGTTTTTCCGACTACGGTATTGACTTCAATTTTTACGCCGAGTTGTTTTAATGTTTCAATTTCCTTTGCAACAATTGTCTTTGGCAAGCGAAATTCCGGAATGCCGTAAACCAATACGCCGCCGGCGGTATGCAATGCCTCAAACACCGTTACGTCATATCCTTTTTTTGCCAGCTCTCCCGCGCAGGTCAAACCGGACGGTCCCGAACCGACAACGGCTATTCGATGCCCGTTTGGCTGCGGACGTACGGGCTGTTCCGAGCCGCTTTCATTGTGGCGGTCGGCAACAAAGCGTTCCAACCGTCCGATTGCAACGGCTTCTCCCTTGATTCCGCGTACGCATTTTCCCTCGCACTGTGCCTCTTGCGGGCAAACACGGCCGCAAACGGCGGGAAGAGAACTGGATTCGGTAATAATACGGTATGCTTCCTCAAATTCACCGACTTTTACTTTTTGAATAAAGCGCGGAATCGAAATGCCAACGGGACAGCCTTCCACACAAAGCGGCTTTTTGCAATTGAGGCAACGCGCCGCCTCGTCCAATGCCATTTTTTCGGTATAGCCCAATGCCACCTCATCAAAATTATGCGCACGCACCTGCGGATTTTGCGTTGGCATGGGGGTTCTCGGCGATTTCAAGTCTGCCATGTTACCGTACCTCCTTTTGAAAAAGATTGCAGTTTTTTTCATGTGCCGCCCGTTCAAAGGGCTTGTACATGGACGAACGCGCAATGGCTTCGTCAAAATCAATCAAATGTCCGTCAAATTCGGGACCGTCTACACATGCAAACTTTGTTTTGCCGCCAACGGTCAGCCTGCAACCGCCGCACATTCCCGTTCCGTCAATCATAATGGGATTCATGGAAGCTACGGTTTTGATGCCGTATTCCTTTGTCAAAAGGCAGACAAATTTCATCATGGGCAGGGGACCTATGGTAATGACCTCATCATATTGTTCGCCGCTTTCAATCAGACGACGCAGGGCATCGGTTACCAGCCCTTTTTCTCCCCAGCTGCCATTGTCCGACATTTTGAAAAAGCGTGAGGATACCGCTTCAAATTCTTTTTCCAAAATGACAAGCTCCTTGTCGCGGAAGCCGGCAACGGTGTGTACTTCGCTTCCTTGTTGAAAGAATTTTTTTGCCACGGGATAGGCAATGGCACAGCCAACGCCGCCGCCCACAATGGCAACCTTTTTCAATTCTGCGGTTTCCGTTGCCTTGCCGAGCGGACCGACAAAGTCGTGCAGACAGTCGCCCTCGTGCATGCGGTTCAGCTTTTCGGTTGTTGCACCGACCACTTGAAAGATAATGGTTACACTGCCGGCTTGACGGTCATAATCCGCAACGGTCAGCGGAATGCGCTCGCCGTCTCCGTCTGTGCGCAAAATGATAAATTGACCGGGATTTGCTTTCTTTGCAACCGCCGGCGCTTCGATTTTCATCAGCGTAACGGTAGGATTTAAACTTTTTTTTTCCAAAATACGATACATGGTTCATTGCCCTTCCTTTTTGGGAATTGTTTGCGGAAATCTGAATTTTGTAAAAAATTTCCCGATGTAGCGGAAAATTCTTGCCAAAAGTACTTTTTTGGTGTATAATAATACAAATAACTTTTTTATTATATAATATTTTAAAAAATTTTTCAATAGCAAAAGAAAAAAATTTAAAAAGCTCTTTTGCGGAAAGGGTTGAAAAATGGAAACAGAATTTCAAAATGCCGTTGGAAAAAGCGTGGGAGAAATTATGCGCGATATTTCCGAGTTTCTTTCCACACCCTATATGATTCATCCCCAAAAACAAATTGATTTGTGCACATTGGTGCCGGAACTCAATATGGGAGAACAGTTTTCGTTTGCGTTGCTGTCCGAGGCGTCCGCCCAGGGCTGGGAATGGGAAGCGGCAGAGGGCTTTTATCGCCGCGCCGTTTCGTCTGTTCTTGCCGAGGACACCGTCAATGCAATGGTTTCCGCTTTCCGTGAGCCGGAGGGGGAAGCGTTTTTAACTTATCAAAAAAAATACGGCAATCGCTTTTCGGCGTTGGACGGTTCGTATTGGGCTACCGCGTTGGCGTTGGGTATTGATGCCGGGCAGGTGAGCGAGGTTATGCAATACCTGCGTTTGTTTACGGTTTGCCTTATGGAGTTTGTTTATATGGGCAATCGCAATCCTTCCGAAACCTATACGTGGATTTATTATGAATCGTTCCGCGCCATGCTGGATGATTTGACAGCGCCTCCGGAAGCCGAGCCGTTGCCGCTTAAGGTTCGTGCAATCGGCGGCAGCGCGGGAAAGCGGGTGTCGGATGGCTATATGCTTTCTTTGGGGGTGGATATCGAAAACCCGAACCCGGACCGCATGGCACGCAACGTTTGCATTGATATTACGTTGAAAGATTGCAACGGCGAAGTGATTACCGTAATCAGGGACCGCATAGAGAATATTGATCCCGCCGCAATTTACCATTACGGCGTCACCAAAAAGGTGCATGGCGCGGCAACGGCGGGAATTTCCGCCAAGGCGAGCGCAACAGCGCATTTAAAACTTTCCACACCCATCATGAAGCATATTAAGCTCGGTTCGCTTCGCCTTTCGCAACAACCGAACGGTATTCGCATTGCCGGAGATTTGACAACCGCTTATGACCGTTCCGTTAAGCCCGTTACGTTGCATTATCAGTTTTTGAATGCCGATAATAAGATTCTCGGCGGCGGGAGCGAATGGCTGTTTGACGGCATAGAGCCGGACGCAAAAGCCGGTTTTACCTCTAATATTGCCGTGCAGATTCAAAACGTGGCAAAGGCGGTCTATTCTGTTGATTTTGACGCAATGGAATTGGTAAAATAAAAATCAAAGGAGACCATCATTGAGCATCAATTATTCTGAAATTACACCATATATCAAACAACTTGCCGCACTCTCCGAGCAGGGCAACCATATTGTTCCCCAAATGTATCTCGATTACGATGTCAAACGCGGTTTGCGCGATTTGAACGGGAACGGCGTGGTTGCGGGGCTGACCGAGGTTTCCTGCATTCAGTCTAAACAAACCGATCAAAACGGGAACAGCGTTCCCTGTGAAGGACAGCTTTTTTACCGCGGCATCAATATTCGGGATTTGGTTCACGGTTTTGCGGACGAGGGACGGCGCGGGTTTGAGGAAACCGTTTATCTGCTGTTGTTCTCTCGCTTGCCAAACCGCAGGGAGCTTGCCGATTTTTCCGCCCTGCTTTCCGATTACCGCTCTCTTCCGCCATCGTTTGTACGCGATATGATTTTGAAGGCGCCGGGCAAAGACATGATGAATATTCTTTCCCGCAGTGTGTTGGCGCTTTATGCGTACGATGAAAATCCGGATGATATTTCAATTCCGAATGTCTTGCGCCAATGCTTGCAGTTAATTGCACAGTTCCCGTTGCTTTCGGTTTACGGCTATCAGTCTTTTCAGCATTATCATAACGGAAAAAGTCTGTTTATTCATTTTCCGAATCCGGAATTAAGCACCGCAGAAAATCTGCTGTATATTTTGCGCGAAAACGGGGAATACAGCGAGCTGGAGGCAAAATTGCTTGACCTTGCCCTGGTACTTCATGCCGAGCACGGCGGAGGAAACAATTCCACGTTTACCACCCATGTTGTCACATCTTCGGGTACCGATACCTACGCTGCCATTTCCGCGGCACTCGGCTCGCTGAAGGGACCGCGCCACGGCGGTGCCAACATCAAGGTGATGCAAATGTTCGATGATATGCGGCAGAACGTCAATACTGCAGACCGTACCGCCGTAAAAGACTATTTGGTACGGCTGCTGGATAAACAGGCGTTTGACCATGCCGGTCTGATATACGGCATGGGGCACGCGGTTTATTCTGTTTCCGATCCGAGAGCCGATATTTTGCGAAAGTTTGCAAAGCAGCTTTCGGTTGAAAAGCATGCCGAGGAAGAGTTTGCACTTTACGAAACGGTTGCCGAGCTTGCGCCGCAAATCATTGCCGAAAAGCGAAAGATGTACAAGGGCGTCAGCGCCAATGTGGATTTTTATTCGGGTATGGTTTACAACATGCTCGGACTGCCGTATGAGCTTTATACGCCGATTTTTGCCATTTCTCGGATTGCCGGTTGGAGTGCCCACCGTTTGGAGGAGCTTCAATGCGCGGGAAAGATTATTCGTCCCGCCTATATTAACGTCAAGGAAAGCATTCCTTACACAAAAATGGAAGACCGAAAATAAAAATAAACCGATAAAAACGAACAAAACGGGAAGCGTCTGTTTGCAGACAGTTCCCGTTTTGTTATACGGCTTTATCTCAAACATTTCATTTGAGCCCGCTCCACGGTTTTAAACGTGATGAATATTCAAGATTTTTGTGTATTCCAAAAGCTTGATAAACAGCCCGCCTTGTACGGTACGGTTGCGGAAGCTTTTTTCAATTTCATTCAAAATAACGGGACGGTCGGTG
>CAYYCU010000081.1:0-7125 GCA_964470415.1 uncultured Ruminococcus sp. | reverse complement strand
AGGGCTCTCTCGTATAGTCCACAATGACTTTGGGGGATAGCCCCTCGTTGCGAATGCGAGAATAAAAGCCGCGAAGCACCTCATCGGAGCTGTTTGCCATCCAACCGATGTCTCCGCTTGTAATGGCGCGCACTTGCGTTTCTGTCAGCGCGGTAACATTTTTATATCCCAAACCGTTTTGTTTGAATTTTCGTTCCAGGTGAATTACGGACGGGTTGTGGTTATACAGCCGAATGCGATATTTTTCACGAATGCCGACACCGTCCAGCTTTTCGCGCAAAGCTTTGTCGTCCGGAGTGTCAAAATACAGACTGCGAATTTCATATTGGCCGTTGATTGCATGACGGTCCGGAGACATCACTGCACGCAGGCGCTGCCGCAAAATCAGCATATCCGAATTGCTGATTTCATGTTTCACTTCATGTCTGAATTGCAAATTGCATTCCTCCTTTCCGAACCACATTATAGAACCCGAACCTATGATTGACATTAGAAAAACCTTTCCATCGGTGAAAACCAACGGAAAGGTTTTTGAAGGTTTTGTGAAATGAATTAAAAGCGGGCAATAAATTGAATGGTTCTGTTTTTGCTGTAATTGGCTTTCAGTGTTCCGCCGAAATTCTCTGCAATGGCACGCGCGGCAGAAAGACCGATGCCATAACCGGATATGCTGTTATCCTGTGTTCTGGCACTGTCGCCGCGGTAAAACCGTTCAAACAGCCGCTCCGTATCAGATTGATCTTGTGCATCGCAGGTGTTTTCTTCAACAATTTCAATGTGTCCGCCGGTTTGACGGACGGTCAGTTGAACCGTTCCGCCGTTTGGGGTGTATTTTACCGCATTGTCCAATAAAACAGACATCATTTGCAAAAAGGAAGCGCCGTGTACCTGCATCAAAAGATGCGGTTGAATGTCGGCCGAAAATAGGATTTCTTTTTGTAAAAACATGTCCTCATAGCTCGGCAGCATTCGTTGTATCAGTTCACTGATATCGACTGCTTCGGTAGGAAGCTTAATTTCCTCATCCAGCTTTGCAAGGGTAAGCAAATTTGTCATCAGCACATTCAGCCGCTGTGTCTGCTGACGGATGTTGCGGCTGTATTTTGTTTCTCCGTGAATCAGCGCGGAGGCATCGTTGTTGGATTGTATAATCGTCAGAGGCGTTTTCAGTTCATGTCCTGCGTTGGTAATAAACTGCTTTTGTTTTTCCATGCCCGCCAAAATCGGGCGAATCACTCGGTCGGAAAACAAAATGACAAATATCAAAACAATCAGCCAGCAGGCCAGCGAAATCATGCCGGAAATACTGAAAACCATTACAAAAGTTTGTATTTGCTCGGAAATATCCATGAAAAAAATCAGTTGGTCAGAGCCAAATGCCTTGCTTTCATATTTGAAGGTGTCAATTTTTCCGCTGTTGCCGGATACTTTCTTGGCATATTGAGCGGCTTGTTCAACGGTCACGGAGGAAATCTGATCGAGATTGGTATCTTTCACATCTCCATTGGCATCTACACAGACCATAAAAAAACGGGCTGATTTTACGGTGTCCATATTCATGGACGGCTGAAAGGGACCGCGGTCAAAAAATTCCGTTTGCTTAAAGGTTCCGTTGCCATCGGCAATCGTGTGGAGCAAATTATCGGATTGTTTATCCAGAATGCACCAGCTGAAAAAATTGATTGCACCGATGAAAACCACAAGAAGGACGGTAACGGCGGACATGGCGAAAAAAATGAATTTTTTACGCAGTATTTTTTTCATTGCGACACCTCCAAACGGTAACCGATGTTGCGTTTGGATATAATTTCAACAGCGGAGCGCATGGCAGTCAGTCTTTTTCGCAGATACGAAACATAAAGCCAAACGCTGTTTGCATCCGTTTCCGCATTATATCCCCATGCTTTTATCAATAAATCCTCCGTGGAAAGAAAAATGCTGTGATTCACCATCAGTTGCTCCATCAGGCGGTATTCCTGCTTTGGCAGCACAAACTCGGTTCCGTTACAGGAAAGTGTGCCGGACTGTATGTTCAGCGTTAAATCTCCAAATGAAAGCAGATCCGGGTGAAAGGTTTCTCTGCGCCGCAGCATTGCTCGAATACGTGCCAACAGTTCACCCATGTCAAAGGGCTTTGGCAAATAATCGTCCGCACCGGTATCCAACCCGCGAATGCGGTCATCTACCTGCGTTTTAGCGGTAAGCAAAAGGACAGGGGTGTTGCAACCTTTTTTTCGCAGCGCGGAAAGCACCTCCAAGCCATCCCGCTTTGGCATCATAATATCCAAAATAATACCGTCGTAATCGCCGGATACAGCGTAATCATATGCATCTTCACCGTTGTAAACGGCATCCACAATGTATTTATGATACGTCAGAATGTCCACAACCGCTTCCGAAAGCGAGCGTTCGTCTTCAGCATATAAAAGTTTCATGTCACCCTCCATAAAATCTTTTTATTATCATATCACACGGATGTGAACATTTTACATAAAATCCATGAAAAAACAGATTTTTGCTTTCATTTTACAGCTTCAAAATTAGATAAACATAAGAATACCTTGCTTTTTTGCAAAAAGTTGAGAAAAGCAAAATTTTTTACAAAAACGGCAACCGCATAAAAAACGGTTGCCATAAATTTGATGTGATTTTATTCCACGGTTACCGATTTTGCAAGATTGCGCGGTCGGTCAATGTCACAGCCGCGCAACAGAGCGATTTGATAAGCCAGCAGTTGAACGGTTGCAAGTGCGGCAAACAGCGTTGCCGCTTCCGATTGTGCCGGTAATGCAACGACTGTATCTGCCGATGCGTGCGGATTTTTCGCATCTTCACGGCACAGGAGGACCACGTATGCACCTCTGCTGCGCACTTCGCGAATGTTGCTTTCCGTTTTATCGTAAAGCGCGGGATTGGTGGAAAGAGCGATTACCGGCGTTCCTTCTTCAATTAAAGAAATTGTACCGTGCTTTAATTCTCCCGCGGCATATGCCTCGCTGTGAATATAGGAAATCTCCTTGAGCTTCAGCGAACCTTCCAAAGACATATCATAATCCAACCCACGCCCAATATAAAAGATGTGTTCGTGAGAACAAAGCTTTTCGGCAATCTTCCGAATTTGTTTTTCTTGCGCAATGATATGCGAAATTGCCGCCGGGGCATCGTTGCAAATACTGCCAACCAACTTTTTTGCCGAATCGGCGTCAATCAAGCCTTTGCAATAAGCAATTTCCAATGCAATCATATACAGTATCGAAACCTGCGTGCAGTAGCCTTTTGTGGTTGCAACCGCAATTTCCGGGCCTGCATAGGTATAGATTCTGTAATCGGCCTCTCTTGCAATCGTTGTTTCCACCGCATTTACAACGGCAAGCGTAGCAAGACCGTTCGCTTTGGCATAACGGAGCGCCGCCAAAGTGTCGGCGGTTTCACCCGACTGGGATATCAGAATGACCAAGGTTCCTTCCTGCGCAATCGGCGGATGATACCGATATTCGGACGCGATATAGGACACAGTGGGAATTTTGGCAAGTCGTTCAATCAATCTGCCGCCCGCAAGTCCCGCATGCGTTGCGGAGCCGCATGCTACAATGTGAATATTTTTTATCTTGTCCCAAAAGCTTGTCGGAATGCCGTCAACGGAAAAGCAGGGAAGTCCGTCTGCAATACGCGGTGTTACGGACTGCAAAACGGCTTTGGGTTGTTCATGAATTTCTTTGAGCATAAAATGTGCATAGCCGTCTTTTTGCGCGGCCTCCGGTGTTACGGTTGTAATACGCCAATTTGGTGTAAACGCGGTTCCGTCTGCATTGTAAAGTGCAACACCGGTTGGTTTTAGCTGTGCAATTTGACCTTCCTGCAAACAATAATATTCTTTTGTAAACGGCAAAAGCGCCGTCATATCGGAGGCAAGATAATAACCGTCCGCGCTTTTTGCCAAAATGAGAGGACTGCCTTGGCGAACCGCCCAAACCTCTCCCGGAAACGCATCAAATAAAATTCCAAACGCATAAGAACCGACAAAATCGGCACAGGCTTTTTGGATTGCGGTCAGCGGCATTTTTTCGCGAATATAATATTCATTCAGCAACGCTGCGGCAACCTCGGTATCGGTTTCGGAAAAAAACGAAACGCCTTTTTCTTGCAGGCTTCTTTTTAATTCTTTATAATTTTCAATAATTCCGTTGTGAACCAGCACCACGCTCCCTGCGCGGTGGGGATGCGCATTGGCATCGGAAGGACCTCCGTGCGTTGCCCAGCGCGTATGACCGATTGCACAGCCGCAATCCAAAATCGGATTTGCTTTCAGCTGTTCTTCCAATACACCGATTCGTCCTTTACACTTTCGCACTTGAATGCCGTTATCGGTTGTTTTTGCGGCAATTCCGACAGAATCGTAACCGCGGTACTCCAACACCGAAAGTCCTTTTGTAATTTTGGGAATTGCATTTTCGCTTCCCGTATATCCGATAATTCCACACATAATGGTATCAATCCTGTACGGCAGGGAAACATTTTCTGAAGATAGATTTCATCGCAGCAAAATTGAGTCCTGCCGCTACCTTTCTCTTAATTTTGGGCACACCGAAAAGACCGTTTCCAAATTCTCGTTTTTTAGAAACAGCTTGGTTGCCGATATTCGGAAAACAGGGATTGTTTTGCAATTACTTGCATATTTAACCTGCTTTTTACGATGCCGTGGCACCGGAGAAGCATCCGCCGAAAATTCGATGACTTCTCTCCTCGTTAACCGCTTTTATCACGTCCGAAAAGCGGTCTGGCGCTATCAATAACCCTGATTTACGGGAGGTTTTTCTGTTGTTTTTGAGGCGCAGTTCTTTCGCGTTAATTTTTTTCTATAATGCAGTCACGCGATTTGTAAATACTGTTTGCGGGAACATACCCGCGGACGGGAGAAAGGGGATAGATATTGCTGTGTGCGCCCACTACCGTTCCCGGATTGAGCACACTGTTACAGCCTACCTCAACATAGTCTCCCAGCATTGCACCGAACTTTTTCAATCCGGTGTTTACCTTTTGATTTTTGGTTAAAATGGTCACATTGGTTTTGTCGCTTTTGACATTGGACGTAATGGAGCCGGCACCCATATGAGCCTTATACCCCAAGACAGAGTCTCCGACATAATTATAATGCGGAACTTGAACTCCGTCAAAGAGAATACAATTTTTAAGCTCCACGGAATTTCCGACAACCGCCTGTGCCCCGATGATTGCTTTGCCGCGCACAAAGGCGCAGTGACGAATTTCGGCACCGGCACAAACAATACAGGGACCGTTCAGCAGAGCCGTAGGTGCAACGGTCGCTGTTTTTGCAATCCAAATGTTTTCCCCTATACGGCGGTACTCGGTTTCCGAAAGCGTTGCACCGATTTTCAAAATAAAGTCGGAAATAAAGGGCAATGCTTCCCAAGGGTATTCAAACCGCGTCAATAAGGGAAATGCAATGGAATGTTCGGGGTAGGCAAACAGTGATTTTACCGTCAGTTCTTTCCAAGTTTCCATAAAAGGCCTCGCTTTTTCATTTCGGCATACGGTTATGCCAAATTTTCTGCTCGAATCACCGCAACAACTTCATCTGCGCATGTTGCGCAAATTTCTTCCGTAGGGGATTCTACCATAACGCGTACGACCGGTTCCGTTCCGCTTTCACGCAACAGAATCCTGCCTGTTTTGCCCAAACGTTCCCGAACCAATTGCACGGCACGTTGTACCGCTTTGTTTTCACGTACGGCGACTTTATCGGCTACGCGTACATTTTTGGTCAGTTGAGGCAGCATTTGAACAGGCTCCGCCAATTTGGAAAGCGGCAACTTGCTGCTGATAACCGCTTCCATAATCTTGATAGCCGTTAAAATACCATCGCCGGTTGTGGCATATTTGGAAAGAATGATGTGTCCCGACTGTTCTCCGCCGATACAATGTCCGTTTTGTTGCATGTTTTCATAAATATAACGGTCTCCAACGGTTGTTTGCTCATAGCAAATATCAACGGCTTCCAATGCACGGTAAAGACCGAGATTGGACATTACAGTGGTAACAACGGTATTGTTTGCCAATTCACCGTTTTGCTTAAGGTTTTGTGCCAATACATACAAAATATGATCGCCGTTTACGACCGCTCCGTTTTCGTCAATTGCAATACAACGGTCAGCATCCCCGTCAAATGCAAAGCCGATATCCAAGCGGTTTTCCTTCACAAATTTTGCCAATACATCAATATGCGTGGAGCCGGCGTCAAGATTGATATTGAGGCCGTCCGGATTTGCATTGATTGTATAGGTTTTGGCACCCAAGGCATCAAAAACGTTTTTTGCAATCATCCAAGCGCTTCCGTTTGCACAGTCCAGTCCAACACGGAATTGCTTAAAAGAATAGCGTGAAAGTGAAATCAGATAGCCGATATAACGGTTTCTGCCTGCCGCATAATCTACAATTTGACCGAGATTGGCTCCGGTAGCAAAGGGAATATCCGCAGCGGAAATGCCGAGTGCATCCAAATCTCCATCGAGATAATGTTCTATCTCTTCGATTGTTGCATCATCAATTTTTTCACCGCGCCGGTTTACCAATTTAATGCCGTTATCGTAGTAGGGGTTGTGGCTTGCGGAAATCATAACACCGCAATCAAAATCGTCACCGACCACCGCATAGGAGACGCTTGGCGTTGTTGTAACATGCAGCATGTACGCATCGGCACCGGAAGCAGTCAGCCCGGCTACAATGGCGTATTCAAACATATAACTGGAACGTCGGGTATCTTTTCCAATTACGGCGCGCACTTTATGTGAGCCGTTCTTTGCATAATACCACCCCAAAAAACGTCCGATTTTGTAGGCATGCTCTGATGTCAGTGTTACGCCGGCCTCTCCTCGGAAGCCGTCTGTACCGAAATACTTTCCCATTTTTGTTATTTTCCTCCGTTTCGTTTTTTGCGCCTCACGGAAACAGTAACAGAAAATAGCCTTTTATTATTATAGCATAAACGTTCCCAAATGTCAATTGTAAATTTTGCTTTTTTTGCAAAATATTGCTGTTTTTTATGCCAAACTTGCCAATTTAAAAATTGCATTGTGCCGGCAAATAGGCAGTGCATGTTCCTGTATG
>CAYYCU010000080.1:3701-7331 GCA_964470415.1 uncultured Ruminococcus sp. | reverse complement strand
TTGCGGAAAAAGCTTTTTAACCGTAACACCCGGCGTGCGGTTTGCGGACGGAGATATCGGGGATCAAAAGCGCGTCATGACGCCTGCCGAGGCAAAGAAGATCGGTTCCGACTATATTGTGGTGGGCAGACCGATTACGGCGGCCGCGGATCCTGTTGCCGCTTACGAGAGATGTATTGCGGAATTTGTGGATTGAAAAATCAAATGCAAATATAAGGAGGATGAAAAACATGGAAGGTTACAAGAGAGAATTTATACAGTTTTTGGAATCTGCCGGAGTATTGAAGTTTGGAGATTTTATTGCCAAGAGCGGCAGAAAAATTCCGTATTTTATCAACGCAGGTGACATCAAGACCGGCGATCAGATTGCAAAACTCGGTGAGTTTTATGCAAAAGCATATTTTGAGAAAGTGGGAAATAAGAGAGCGGTTTTATACGGCCCTGCTTATAAGGGAATCTCCATTGCGGTTTCCGCTTCCATTGCACTTTCCAAAGAGGGACTGGATGTTCCGTTCTTCTTTAACCGCAAAGAGGCGAAAGACCACGGCGAGGGCGGAATTTTTGTGGGATATCTTCCCAAAGCCGGTGAAGAAGTTGTAATTGTGGAAGATGTTATTACCGCAGGCACGGCTATCCGCGAGAGTATGGCAAACCTTCAAAAATTGGAGGGCGTTAAAATTGCGGCAACCTTTGTTATGGTAGACCGCAAGGAAAAAGGACAAGGCGAAAAATCCGCCATGGCAGAAATTGAAGAGGAGTTTGGCTTCCCCGTATATTCTGTTGTGGATGTTTATGATATTATTGAATATTTGGAAGAGGATAAAAAGAACGCCGAGCATGTGGAACGTATCAAAAATTATCTTGCGGTAAACGGTGCAAAGGCATAATGCGCGGAGAAGCAATATGAAAAGCTTAATTGATATTTTGGATCTTTCGGTAGAGGAACTGACGGCATTGATGCAAACTGCTTCGGATATGATCGAAAATCCTGCCAAATACGAAAATCGATGCAAGGGAAAAAAGTTGGCAACGCTCTTTTTTGAGCCGTCCACACGTACCCGTCTCAGCTTTGAAGCGGCCATGCTGGAGCTTGGCGGCAGTGTAATCGGATTTTCGGAGGCAAGTTCTTCTTCGGCAACAAAAGGGGAGAGTGTGGCGGATACGGCAAAGGTTATCAGTTGCTATGCCGATATTATCGCAATGCGCCATCCCAAGGAGGGAGCTCCTTATGTGGCGTCACGCAATGCCTCCATTCCTGTTATCAATGCGGGGGACGGCGGACACAATCATCCCACGCAAACCCTTGCCGACTTGTTTACCATTTGGCGCGAAAAAGGCAGATTGGAAAATCTGACCGTTGGTTTTTGCGGCGATCTCAAATACGGCAGAACCGTACACTCGCTGATTACCGCATTGTCGCGCTATGCGAATATCCGTTTGATTCTGATTGCACCGGACGAATTAAAATTGCCGAGCTATATTAAAAACGAGGTGATTTGCAAGCATGGTATGGAATACGTTGAAACGGCGGACTTGGAGCGCGTGTTGCCGGAGTTGGATATTTTGTACATGACACGTGTGCAAGGCGAGCGGTTTGCAAGTCATGAGGACTTTTTACGCCTGCGTGACAGCTACATTCTCACGCCCGAAAAGCTTATCCGTGCCAAATCCGATCTTTCCATTCTTCACCCGTTGCCCCGCGTCAACGAGATTAGCGTAAAGATTGATGAGGATCCGCGTGCCTGCTATTTCAAACAGGTTCGCAATGGCAAATATATGCGTATGGCATTGATTCTCAAATTGTTGGAGGAGGCGGAAAAAAGCCCAACGTTGGAGACGCCGACATGCGAATTGCCTCGCTTAATCAATCAACTTGTTTGCCGCAATCCGCGTTGTATTACAACGGTGGAGCAGGAGTTGGATCAAGTCTTTCAGGTAACAGACCGAGAAAATCGAATTTGTCGGTGCCTGTATTGTGAAACCAAAGAATTTATAAAGGACAATATTCCGTTATAAAAACAAAGCGGAAACATATAAAAAAATCAAGGGCATTCTTGCAATGCTCTTGATTTTTTATTGAAATTTTACATGATTTTTACAGCCTTTTGCGCTGTAAGAGTACATGTGAAAGAGATTGTATTTAAAGCTCTGTCAAATGACGCAGATTATGCAGACCGCGCCGAATTCCGGCAATACAATCCTCAAGGCCTTCATATTCAACGGTTACATATCCGTCATATTTTGCACGCTTTAAAATTGCAATGCACTGTGCTACCGGAATATCGCCTTCGCCAATCGAACAACCGGCAAGGTAGCGGCATGCGCGGGAAGAAAAATATCCGGCTCCGTCTGCCGGTTTATCGGCAAATTGACGGATGTGAAAATCTTTTGCGTGTACATGAATGGCATAGGGTGCCAGGCGAGAAACCGCGGAAACGGGATTTTCGTCTACACATGCAAAGTTTCCGATATCAATGAGCAACCCATAGTTGTCGTGTCCCACCGCATTGTACAGCTTTTCTACGCGGTCACTGTCCTGGGCTACCATACCGTGATTTTCACTGCAGGTTTGAATTCCCAAGGTTTCGGCGTATTCGGTTACCAGTCTTGCATTTTTGGCAATGACGGGGAGCATACGGTCAAAGCTGATGACACGGGTTCCTTTCTTTTCCGTTGTGCATACATCATGTCGCATAATTTTTGCGCCCAATGCCTTTGCCACGTGCAACTGGCCTTTCAGACGTTCTACTTCCGCCGCATCCTCTTCGGGAGAACCCTTATAAAGATTGGCACCTATGGTGTAAGCAACAATTTCCACGCCGTATTTTTCGGCTTCACGGCGAATTTCCTCGGCATAGGCAAGCTGTGCTTCCGGCGTTGGATTGGGAGTCGGTGCAAGGTCAATAAAGTCGATGCCGGCAAAGCCCATTTCCGCCGCTTTTTTCACAACATCGAGCTGTGTCATTTTTCCTGCCCGAATATACTGTTGAAAAGAATAAGAACTGACAGAAAGCTTCATGGTAAAAGATTCCTTCCTTAAAAGAGTTAATTGTGGGCGATTACGTTTAAGAGGTGATTCTTGGCGGTTAAAATGTCGGCGGCCGGATCCTGTCCTGCTTCTCTTTCAATCGTCAAAAATCCGCGGTAACCGATTTCCTCCAGCGCTTTCAGATAGGTCTTGAAATTTACGCCGCCTTCACCGAGAGGCACTTCCTGAAAGAACTTAATATCTTTGATTTCTTCGGGCTTCGGTGTAATGTTATAAATATACTCCGGGTTGGTGCGGTACAGCATGACGCCGTCCTTTGCGTGGGTATGTACAATATAATCTTTTAAGTTGTGAACGGCTTCCACCGGATCTTCTCCAATCACCATGACAAGGTTTGCGGGATCCAAATTGACCGCCACGCCCTTTGAATGGAGACCATCGAGGAATTTTTTCAATACAGCGGAAGGCTCCGGTCCGGTCTCAATGGCAAAATGTGCATCTACGCTGTCCGCATAACGGCTCAACTCAAAGCAGGCTTCCTGCATAATGCCGTAGCGCTCGTGGTTGACGTCATTCGGAATCATACCGATGTGCGTTGTAACAACATCGGTTTCCAATTCTTTTGCCAAATCCATAATGCG
>CAYYCU010000080.1:0-3601 GCA_964470415.1 uncultured Ruminococcus sp. | reverse complement strand
TCGGTGCGAAAAGAGTCGATAATGACGCCGATTGGAAATTGGTACATGATAAATACCTAACCTTTCTTTTGATAATTTCTTTTTATTTTGCTATTGTAATTTCTCTATCTTTATTGTATAATAAAAACAGAAATTCGTCAAGTCAAAATTTTTGCCTGAATTTAACACAATCTTGCGATTTTGAAAGGAACATATGAGCGTTTACGAGACACACATTATAAAAGATCCGCAGCTGCCTTTTTTTATCCGCAGCAGCACAAAATTGAATTTTGCAAGGCACGCGATTCCTCTCCATTGGCATGAAAATATAGAAATTGTTTTGGTTACCGCCGGAGAGGGCGTCATCAATTGCGATACGCGGCAATTGCGCGTAAAAAAAGATGATATTGTAGTGGTAAACAGCAATTATATGCATGGCTTTTCTACCGACCAAGCGCTGTTTTCATATGCTTATTTGATTGTTGACCGCTCTTTTTGCATTGCAAATTATTTCGATACCAATTTGATTCGCTTTCAAGAGCTTTTTCAAGATGCGGAAATTGTGCAATGGATTCAAGAAATTTGCCTTAAATTTGATAACAAAGAGAACAGTAAATATCGGGTGCAAATGATTCGTGCAATGGTTTTAAAACTGATGGTAAAGCTTTGTATGGAATACAGCACGGATGAGAGGGCACCGCATGTGGATTCGCATCTGCTTTCCCGTCTCAAGCAGGCAATCGGCTACATCCGCTCGGAGAGCAACCGCGATTTGTCGCTGGATGAGGTTGCCGATTTTGCAGGGCTCAGTAAATTTTATTTTGCAAGAGAGTTTCATCGCATTACGGGCAATACCTTTGTTTCCTATTTGAATTTGGTGCGGTGTGAAAATGCGAAAAAAATGCTGATTGAAAATCAAAAAAACATTGGTGAAATCGCACGTGCATGCGGCTTTGAAAACCAGTCTTATTTTACGCGGCGGTTCCGCAGCTACACCGGAATGCTGCCGAGCGATTATCGGGAAAAACATATTCAAAAGCACAAAGCGGATTGCAACAAAAAACCAAATTAAAAGAATTTTTATCCGATTTTATAGAGACGAAACACCGGATTTTTATTATAATAAAACCGTAATAAAAGCGAATGATACAGCTTTTGCGGTGTACGATAATCAACAAAAGGGAGGAATATGTTATGAGCTTGTCTACCGTATCAAATCAAAATATTCATTTTGGAACAGGCGGGTGGCGCGGTATTATCGGAGATGATTTTATCAAAGCCAATATCCGCCGTGTTGCCCACGGTATTTGCCTTTTGGCACAGGAAGAAAATAAGACCGATAAGCCGATTGTGGTGGGGTATGACCGCCGTTTTCTGTCGCAATCCGCAACAGAATGGATAACCGAGGTTATGACGGGAATGGGCTTCCGTGTCATTTTAATGGAACGCAGTGCCCCAACGCCGCTTGTTATGTTTTTGGTACAGCATTGCCGATATCATTACGGCATTGAAGTAACCGCAAGCCACAATCCTGCCGCTTACAACGGAATCAAGCTGATTGTGGAGGAAGGCAGAGATGCGCCGTTGGAAACGACCGCACGTTTGGAGACTCTGATAGCGGGAGCCGAGGAAAGCGATATTCCGACATTGCGCCTTGCCGATGCAAAAGAGCGGGGACTTGTCACCTATTTGCACGCACCTTTTAACGATTTCATCGACCATATTTTGTCAAAGCTGAATCAAAGCGCCATTAAAAAGCGCGGCTTACGTATTTTATTTGATCCGATGCACGGTTCCGGCACCTATCCGTTGCTCGTCATTTTGCAATCTTTGCGATGCACGGTGGATTTAATCAACGCTAACAAGGACGCCTATTTCGGCGGCGGCACCCCTGCGCCCACCGAAAGCCATCTAATGGATTTGCGCAACCGTGTTGTGGACGGAAAATATGACCTCGGCATTGCATTCGACGGTGACGGTGACCGCTTGGGTGTGGTAGATGAAAACGGTCGGTACATCAACGCCAATGAAATTCTTTGTCTGTTATACGATTATTTGCATCGCGTAAAAGGAATGAAAGGTCCCGTTGTCCGCAACCTTGCCACCACGCATATGTTGGACAAAATAGCCGAATCCTTTGGCGAAACCTGCTACGAGGTTCCGATTGGTTTTAAGTATATTTCTGCAGGAATTGACCGTTACGATGCGGTGCTCGGCGGAGAATCTTCCGGCGGTCTTACCATACGCGGCCATATTCACGGAAAAGATTCCATATATGCGGCCTCTCTCTTTATTGAAATGGTTTGTACAACCGAAAAAACGCCGGCACAGCTGATGCACGATTTGGAAGAACGGTTTGGTCGCTATATTTTGGTAGAGGACAACCTTTCGTTTGCACCGGAACGCAAGCCCGAAATACAGGATACGCTGATGGTGCAAAAATGCCTGCCGGACTTCCAAGATGCCCAAATCGTTCGCGTAGGTTATGAAGACGGCTGCAAGGTATATTTTGCGGATAATTCCTTTGTAATCTGCCGTTTTTCGGGAACCGAGCCTTTGTTGCGTATTTTTGCGGAAGCGGCAACGGCTGAAATTGCAAAGACCTATATTCTCGCATTCCGTAAGCTGTTGCGCCTTGATTGATAAAAGTAAAAAATAACGGTTAACAGGAGGAAAATATGTCTACCCAGAATATATTGCAAATCAGAACCCTGTCTTCTTTGGCAAAGGTTTTTCCGGAGCGTATTTGCGGACGTGTTTCCAAAAAATGCGAGGCGGTTTGCGGACAAGAGGTTTCGTTTCAAGTGGCTTTTCGGCTGCCCATGATGCACTATTGCCAAAAGAATTTTCAGGTGGCGGTAACTTCGCCTCTGTCGGATGATATTACGCTGTACCGTGTTGGCAATGTGCCGTCCTCTTTGCCGGCATATCCGGATCGGCATGATGAAAATTATTTGACGCTGAAGAGCGGCTTCTTCCCGGATCCGTTGTTCCCGCTGGAAGACGGTACCGTTTGCGCGGCTGTGGCACTTTGGCGTGCCGTTTGGATTTCGGTGCGTATTCCCGCGGACTGTAAAGCAGGGAAGTATCCGGTTCGCGTTTCCTTTTCGTATAAAGAGGAAACGGTAAGCACGGTATTTCAAATCCATGTCCGTCCCTATGTCCTGCCCAAACAAAAGCTTTTATATACCCAATGGTTCCATTGCGATTGCATTGCCGATGCGCACGGTGTTCCGGTGCTTTCCGAGGCACATTGGAGTTTGATTGAAAAATATATGCGGCTGGCGGCCGAGCACGGGATGAATATGATTCTTACGCCGGTTGTAACGCCTCCGCTGGATACTGCCGTTGGCGGCGAGCGTCCTACCGTGCAACTGGTGGATATTACAAAGAACGGCTTATCCTATTCCTTTGATTTTACCAAGCTCGGACGCTTTGTGAATATGGCGCGCTCCTGCGGAATCGAAAACTTTGAAATCAGTCACTTGTTTACCCAGTGGGGCGTGGCACATGCGCCAAAGATTGTGGCATATGAAAACGGAGAATTGCATCGAATTTTCGGTTGGGAAACCGATGCGGTTTCCGAGGAATACGTTGGCTTTTTGCGGCAATTTGTTCCCGC
>CAYYCU010000079.1:5866-7366 GCA_964470415.1 uncultured Ruminococcus sp. | reverse complement strand
TCTGTATCCGTCTGCCATCGCGGCGTACCACTTTTGCGGGAATTCCCACGGCAGTGCTGTTTTCCGGAACCGGGTGAAGCACCACGGCGTTTGCCGCAATTTTGCTGTTGGAGCCAATATATACCGGTCCCAACACTTTGGCACCCGCGCCGACCATAACATTATCCCCAAGCGTTGGGTGCCGCTTGCCAACATCTTTTCCCGTACCGCCAAGCGTAACGCCCTGATAAATTGTGCAGTTGTCACCGATTTCCGCGGTTTCGCCAATCACAACACCCATTCCGTGATCAATAAAAAAGCCTTTTCCGATTTTTGCGCCCGGATGAATTTCAATTCCGGTAAAATAGCGCCCCGCCTGGCTTAAAGCGCGGGCAGAAAAATAGTGCCCTTTTTTATACAAATGATGAGAAACACGGTGTACCATTATGGCATGAACGCCAGAGTAGAGCAACAGCACCTCTGCCGTGTTCCGTGCCGCCGGATCCCGTTCTTTTACGGTTTTTACAGTTTCCCGCACTTCCTTTTCGGTTTCTACAATTGTAAGCGCAATTTTATGTTCTATATTTTGTAAATAATCTTTCATTTGCCCCAGCAGAACCTTCTCTTTTTTCATGCGTTACCTCCGTTAAATATTCTACTCTTATTATACACATAAAAAGGTCTTTTGTAAATAGTTTTGCAAATTTTTATAAAACCTTTCTTTATATGTCCGTTATCAATCAAAGAAGCCGTTACAAGCATATGCTTGCAACGGCTTCCGTCCGCTTTTGCGGATATTACGTCATTCGATCAAATCTGCTTGGGTTCATCATCGGACGTTTCTGCATCGGCAGGTACTTCCGCAGCTGCCGCTTCCTCCGAAGCAACCTCTTGCGCTGCCGCCTCAACAGCAGGAACCGTAGTCGGTGCAATAAAGGTTACATCTTGCGCCTCCGTAGCGGCACTAACCGTTTCGGTGGGTGTTTCTGCTTCCTCGGCCGTTGCCTCGGTCTGTACCGGCTCAACGGGAACGCTTGCAACCAGCTTTCTGATTGCGCCTTCCTGAACCAATTCCTCGGTGGTCTTGTAAGGCAGTCTGTAATCCACTTCCTCAATTTCCAACTTCGGCAATTCAAGGTTCTCACCGCAAAGCTTTGCAATCAACTCCAGTGCATACTTGAACTTACGCTCGCCTTTAATCTTCATCAGAACAGGAACCGATGCATACTTCTTCTTGGAAGATACATCAATAATTCCGTACTTTGTATCCTTCAATTCTTCGGGATCCAAAGCGAGGTAGAGATACAAGGTCTTTGTCTTTGCATTAATCTTTGCAACATGCGTTCTGCCGCGGTTAAAGGCCTCATAATTCCAGCTGATACGGTTCTTAACACCCTTGTAGGAAAGGAGTGCGTTCTTCAGAATGGTGTAATAATCCTGAACATTGCCCTGCGACTGTGCCAAACGGGATTGGAAGCTACGGCGGTAACGGGTTACCAGGTAAACCTCTCCGTTGCGCTC
>CAYYCU010000079.1:0-5766 GCA_964470415.1 uncultured Ruminococcus sp. | reverse complement strand
GCTCTGAATTCCTCCGGCGTTATCTCATCGGAATCCTCTTCCTCTACCACTGCAACCGCATCGGTAATATCTGCAGACTCATTGTAATTTTCTTCCATTGCTGCGGCAACGGCATCGCGAAGAGCATCTTCATCGGCCTCTGCTTCGGCCTCTTCTTCAGCAGGCGTATCCTGCAGCTCTTCAACCTTTTCCTCAACCAAAGCCTCGGTCGGATCGGTATCATCCAGTACAACTTCTTTTGCTTCATCCAGCATTTCCTGCATAGATTCTGCAACGGCCTCTTCAACGCCTTCCGTGTTGTTCGCCTCTTCGGGTTCCGGCTCAACATTTTCCGCAATGTTCTCGGCAGTCTCCTCCAAGAAGGCATCTGCATCCACGATATCTTCCAAAACGACAGGTTCAACTTCCGGAACCTCGCCCTCGTCAACAATCAGAACAGGATTTTCCTCATTGTTGCGGATGCGGCGCAGGTACATACCAATCAGGAACATCAATACAAGCAGAGCCAGAATCAACAGAACCAGCAATGCAATTCCGGGTGCGGTAAGCCAGAACGGCGCCGTATATGTAGGAGCAATAATAAATGTAAAGGTTGCATTTCCGGTAACACCGTCTACACGGTAGTAACCGTCTTGAACAGAAACGGTATAGCCGGCTTTTTCGCTTACCTTGGTTCTTTCGCCGGTAGCTGCCTCGTAGAAGTAAAGGTCATCGGCGGTCAAATCCGCAGCTCTTTTATTTAAAAGCGCATCGGAAATCGGAATCAAGATTGAATAGGTCTCGCCGTCGACACCGCTGACCGTTACGGAATATGCCTTGTGAATGCGCAGGCCTTGGATAGCCTTTTTGGCAATAGATTCCGGAATGGAAACAGTCACGTTTGCAGCATCGGAGAATCCGGCGTTGTTAACCAAAATAAATTCATAATCGTCCGCGCTCTCGGAACCTGCATGAATGTACGGGCGGTTGATAATCAAGTTTGCACGCAATTCCGTCACCGCATTGCCCTGTGCATCGACAAACGCATAATTGTCGCTTGTCGGCAAGGTTGCAACAATTTGGTGTGTACCGTAATCCGAAGTGCCGGCAAATGCATTGCCGCCGCTCGTATAAGAAATCAATGCGCGAATCTCTGCGGGGAGCGCGTCACAGTCAACAGCCAAGTAGAACTTGGAAGGTGTTTCCTGAATTCCCGCATCGCCGACATGAATCACATCCGTCATATCAACGGTAAACAGCTTTTTGGTAAATACAACCTTTGCTTGGCGGTTTGCCGCGTTGGCCGTATCAAACTCCATGTTTACACTGTCGGGAAGCGTAGCAGTAATCAAATGACCATCCGCATTGACATTGCCGTATCCCTCCGGATAAGCAATTACAAGCTCATACGGATTGTGACTTGCGTCATAGCCGTAGACCTGAATCGTGTTTGCTGCTTCATCGCCCCATACAAACGTATAGCCATCGGCAGCCCAGTCCACGCTTACAATTTTAATCTTTTCAACGGTCACTTTAACCGCTACGGGCGCCGTATAGTTATCCTTATCCGCACCGGTCAATGCGACCTGTACGTTGGAAACCAAATAATCGTCCGCCTTTGTTACACCGTTTACGGTAACCGTGGGAGCCGTTGCCGAAACCGCAACGTCATCGCCACCGATAATCTCATCGGTTCTGAGAGTCGGCAACGTTACCGCCAAATCCGTGTAAGCGGAAACGCCCGGCTTGTAAGTTACTTTTGCTTCCGCAAAGGTTTCCCAAAGCAAAAGCTTGGGACAGATTTTCGCGGGAATGGTAAACGCCTTCGGCGCCATATATTTTCCGGCGTCCGCGCCTTCCAACACAAAAGAGACCTCGATGTATGTAGCGTCATTGACATCTTTGTCGTTGAACGCCGCATTCACCTTCACCGTAACATCATCTCCGGCAGCAAAGCCGAGATCCACATCCGGTTTCATCGAAAGTGTCACATCGGTGGTTCCGTCGTACGTCTTGTAGTACTCGCCGGAATTTGCGTCATACTGCAAACCGCTCAAATCCAAATCGGAAACTCCGACTTGGGGGCGCGGATCTTGCGCAGACGCCATAACCGTGAATCCGCAGATCAGCATTGCAAGCATCAAAACGATAGCCGCAACCGTAGAAAATCTGAAGTTTCTTGCTTCTGTTTTCGCACGTTGATTTTTCATTAGCTTTATCAACCCTTCCGTTAAAAATTTCGCAATTGAACAATGTTCTCCGCACAAAGGATACACTGCGCGAATTTACAACCTGCTTTATTATAACACAATAAAAATATCTTGTCAACACAATTTTCTCGATTTTTGGATAAGAATTTAAAAATATTTTACTTTTTTTACGGTCGGAAGCCGTTTTTTCGTCTCAAAAACCGTTATTTTTGAAAATCGCGAAAAAAATACCGTAATTTTCAAAGCATGTCACTTTTTCGGACATCTGCCGAATTTCGGCCCCGTCCGATTTTTCCGTGCGCCGCGCAAAAGGCTTTTTGGCGCTTGGGGTTGACAAAGAGCCGAGAATGTTATATAATAATGGCATTCAAAACACGAATCGGAAAGGAATTTGGATATTATTATGGCAAAAAACATCTCCGAGATATTTGGCGCTATGGTTTTTCATGACGGCGTCATGCGCGAAAGACTGCCGAAAGAGGTCTATAAATCGCTTGCAAAAACCATTGCCACCGGCAGAACCATCGATCCCTCCATTGCCGATGTGGTCGCCAATGCCATGAAAGATTGGGCTGTGGAAAAGGGCGCTACGCATTATACGCACTGGTTTCAACCGCTCACTGGCGTCACGGCCGAAAAGCACGATGCATTTGTTACGCCGGTCGGTAACAGCCAAGTCGTCATGGAATTTTCGGGCAAAGAGCTTATCCGCGGTGAGTCCGATGCCTCATCGTTTCCGTCCGGCGGTTTGCGTGCCACCTTTGAGGCAAGAGGCTATACCGCATGGGATCCCGCGTCCTATGCGTTTGTGAAAGACGGCACACTTTATATTCCCACCGCCTTTTGCTCCTATACGGGTGAGGCGTTGGATGCCAAAACGCCGCTTTTGCGCTCCATGGACGCCTTAAATACACAGGCGTTGCGTATTTTACGGTTATTCGGCGACAGCACCACCAAGCATGTGGATATTACGGTTGGCGCCGAACAAGAATATTTTATTATTGATAAAAGCATGTACGACCGCCGCAAAGACCTGGTTTATGCGGGACGTACGCTGTTTGGCGCTCCGGCGCCGAAAGGACAGGAGCTTGAGGACCATTATTTCGGTCCGCTCAAAACGCGCATTGCCGCATTCATGTCCGACCTTGACAAAGCGCTTTGGACCATGGGCATCAATGCAAAGACCAAACACAACGAGGCCGCGCCCGCGCAGCACGAGCTGGCTCCCATTTATGCCACAACAAACATTGCGGTAGACCAAAATCTGCTGACTATGGAATATATGAAAAAAATCGCGGAAAAGCACGGACTTGTCTGCCTGCTTCACGAAAAGCCCTATGCAGGCGTAAACGGAAGCGGAAAGCACAACAACTGGTCGCTGACGGCAAACGGCAAAAATTTGTTGGATCCCGGCAAAACGCCCGAAGAAAATATTCAATTTCTTTTGATTCTTGCCGCAATTGTAAAAGCGGTAGACGATTACCAAGATTTGATGCGCATTTCGGTGGCGTATGCCGGAAATGACCATCGTCTGGGCTCCGGAGAAGCGCCGCCCGCCATTATTTCTATTTTCGTTGGCGAAGAACTGGATGCCGTAATCCGTTCCATTATCGCGGGAACCTCTTACCACGGCGCCAAAGCGCCCATGATGGATCTCGGCATTCCCACCGTTCCCGTGTTCCGTAAGGATACCACCGACCGTAACCGCACATCGCCTTTTGCGTTTACGGGAAACAAATTCGAATTCCGCATGCTCGGCGCATCGCAAAACATTGCAATGCCAAACACCGTGTTGAACACCGCCGTTGCCGAATCTTTCCGGCAATTTGCGGACACTTTGGAGGGTGCCGTCAATTTTGACGTTGCGGTTGCCAAGCTGATTAAAGATACCTTTGTCGCACATCACCGCATTTTGTTTGACGGAAACGGATATTCCGCAGAATGGGAGCAGGAAGCGGAACGGCGCGGTCTTTTAAATCTCAAAAACTCGGTAGAGGCTTACAAAACTTTTATGGAACCCAAAAATGTAAAGCTCTTCTCTTCAATGGGTGTCATGAACGAAGCCGAAATGCGTTCCCGCGAAGAAATTTATTTTGAAAATTACGCAAAAATCGTCAACATAGAGGCCTCAACCATGATTGTAATGGCTTCTCGCGATTATATCCCCGCCGCAGAGGCTTATATGGCGGAAATCGCCGATACGGCCGCCAAGAAAAAAGCGGTATGCGGAGATGTTTCCTGCACCGTGGAAAAGGACCTCATCAACCGTCTTTCCGCATTGGTTGTGCAGGCATACGATGCGGTAAACCGCCTGCGTACGGCAGAAGCTGCCGCCGTTGCAACCGAAAACGCACGTGACCGTGCCGCGTACTACTGCGACCGTGTCATGCCCATTATGCAGGAGCTTCGCACCGCCGTGGACTCCATGGAAACACTGACCGCCTCCAAGTTTTGGCCGGTTCCCACCTATGGAGATATGATGTTCCGCGTTTAAATCGGAACATTGAAAAACGCACAAAGAACAGTTCCCGCAATCCGTTTACAACCGGACGGCGGGAACTGTTCTTTTATGAATTTGCAGTATACAATTGATAAAGTAAAAAGGAAACCTCTTGATAAGAAGTTTCCTTTTTTGCCGAATCAACCGAGCTTTGCTTGATTGACTTTAATGCCGGGGCCCATTGTGGACGCCACAACACAGCTCTTAATATACTGTCCCTTTGCGGCAGCCGGCTTTGCCTTAATAATAGCGCCGAGAAGGGTATCAAAGTTCTCCTGCAACTTTTCGTTTCCGAAAGAAGCTTTGCCGATGGGGCAGTGAATAATATTGGTTTTGTCAAGACGGTATTCGATTTTACCTGCCTTTGCCTCGGTAACGGCACGAACAACATCGGGCGTTACGGTGCCGGCTTTGGGAGAAGGCATAAGACCTTTCGGACCAAGCACTTTACCCAAACGACCGATAACAGACATCATATCGGGGGTTGCAATTACAACATCGAAATCAAACCAGTTCTCTTTTTGGATTTTTTCCGCATATTCCGCGCCGCCTGCATAATCCGCACCTGCGTCCAAAGCTTTTTGAATATTGTCGCCTTTTGCAAATACAAGCGTCTTTACGGTCTTACCGGTTCCGTTGGGAAGTACAACCGCACCGCGAACCTGTTGGTCGGCATGACGGGAGTCAACGCCCAAGCGAACATGTACTTCAATGGTCTCATCGAATTTTGCCTTTGAGGTTTGGCAAACCAATGCCATAGCCTCTGCGGGATCATACATTTTGGTTTTTTCAATCAGCTTTGCGCTGTCAACATATTTCTTTCCGAATTTTGCCATTGTCTTCGCCCTCCTTACTCCTCAACGGTAACGCCCATGGAACGAGCGGTACCTGCAATCATGCTCATTGCGGACTCCAAGTTTGCCGCATTCAAATCGGGCATCTTGGTCTCTGCAATCTTTTGAACCTGCTCCTTGGTCAGCTTTGCAACCTTGGTCTTGTTGGGAGCTGCGGAACCCGACTCAATTCCGGCTGCCTTCTTAATCAGCACGGGAGCCGGCGGCGTCTTGGTGATGAATG
>CAYYCU010000078.1:0-7544 GCA_964470415.1 uncultured Ruminococcus sp. | reverse complement strand
TGGTGACCCCTACGGGAATCGAACCCATATCTTCGCCGTGAGAGGGCGACGTCTTAACCGTTTGACTAAGGGGCCGTTTGTCAACGACTTTGACATTATACCACAACTTTTTGAAAATTGCAATAGTTTTTTAAAAAATTTTATAAAAAAGCCGATTTTTTTCAAGAAATGGCTCTTTTTTTATAAAAAGCAAACAAAAAAGCAGGAAAAAGCAAATGAAAAATCACAATTCCCTGCCTCTTTGTATTCGATTTTTTATTCTTTTTTTATCTGCTTCCAATATTCTGCCGCCGCCTGCTCCGTCTTATTGGTGCCGGAGCGGTAATAAACCCGATTTAAAATATCATCCGGCAGATATTGCTGTTTGACATAATGATTTTCAAAATCATGCGGATACCGATAGCCTTTAAACAGCGGACTTTGCAAATGCAGGGGAACCGTTACGCCAAAGCCGCGCCGTACATCCTCGCTGGCGGCGTTGACGGCTTGGTAAGCCGAATTGGATTTTGGCGCCGTAGCCAGCAAAATTGCCGCATTGGCAAGCGGAATTTGCGCTTCCGGCATACCGAGTTCTTTTGCAGACTCACAGCAGGCGCGCGTCACCGCGGCGGCAAGCGGATAAGCCAATCCAATATCCTCGGAGGCAATGACCTGCAGGCGGCGGCACACGGAAATCAGCTCTCCAACGGAAAGCAATTTTGCAAGGTAAAATGCGGTTGCATCCGGATCCGAACCGCGTATGGACTTTTGCAAGCAGGAAAGCAAATCGTAATGCGTATCATCGTTAAAAGAACTGACCGATGTATCAAAGCTGTCCACATGCTCCCGCAAAAGCACATCATCGGCGGCATGATAAGCATTCTCAAAAAGTACAATCGCATGGCGCACATCTCCGCGCGCACAGGTTGACACGTAATCGCAAAGTGAATCGGACGCGGTTTTTTCCAGCTTGTTCTCACAATTCAAGTATTGCAACGCACGGTACAAAACGGGGCGCAGTGCCTCTGCGGTTACCGGCTTAAACTCAAACAAAGAAGAGCGGGAAAGAATGGCGTTGTAAACATAAAAATGCGGATTTTCGGTTGTGGATGCAATCAAGGTAATGCGTCCGTCCTCCATATATTCCAAAAGCGACTGTTGTTGCTTTCGGTTAAAATATTGAATCTCGTCAAGATACAGCAAAATACCGCCGGCGCCAAACACATTGTCTGTTTCACCGATGATGCTTTTTATATCCGCCAAAGACGCAGAGGTTGCATTCAACTTGCGGAATGCCATACCCGATTGTTTGGCTATCACCGTTGCCGCGGTGGTTTTTCCGGTTCCGGGCGGGCCGTAGAAAATCATATTGGTAATTCTTCCGCCGGCAAGCATGCGCCGTACCACGCCGTGTTCGCCAAACAAATGTTCCTGTCCCACAATGCCGTCAAAATCTTCCGGCCGCAAAAGATCGGCCAGCTGCGCGTTTTTCATAAAAAATCCCCCTATGTCCCATTCTCACTCTTTATTATAAAGGATTGACAAAATATTTGCAAGATCTTTTTGCGCTTTTTTTCTTTGTTCCGCAGCAGAATGCAAGATTTCGGAGCGCAAAAATTCCGTATCCAGCAGGTTTTCCATCTGTTCCGCCAAACCGTTTGCCTGCAATGCATGACCGGGAATACAGATTTGACCGCACGATTTGCAAAAGGCGGCAATTTTATTGTCGCGCGAATCGGCAGGAATGCCGATTGCGGGGGTGCCGACAGCCGTTGCCAAAATCACAGCATGCAAGCGCATGGAAACAACAAGCTTTGCCGAAGAAAGGACAGCCATTGCGTCTGTCGGAGAATCCGGCACCAAACAATCTCCGCCCAATTGCGCGCACGCCGTGCGCGATACCCTGCCGTCTGTACGGCTGTCAAAAACAACGACCAGCGGATAGAAATCTCGTTTTTGACAAACGGCATATACCGCGGAAAGCAACCGGCCTATCAAGCCTTGCGCCGCGGTTCCGCCGTGCAAGGTCAAGCAGAGATACCCTTTTCCTCGCGGAATGCCGAGCCGATGCAACAAAAAAAGCGAACGGCTTGCCTGCGGTAACGGCATCAAAAACGCGGCGTCCGCACCGACCTGTAACATGTCGGCGTCCAGCCCGATTCTGCGCAAATCCGACACGGAATCCGCATCGCGCAGACCGATGCGGTCACAAAGCTTTAGCGTTGCCGCCACATGACGCTTCGTCCGCTCGCCGACAAGCGGACCAATCCCCGCGGCATAAAACAAAACGCGGCAATGTAAGCGTTTTGCCAAAGAAAGGAGCCCCAAATAATAGTGAAGCGATTTTTTACCCGTGATATTTTGCAACAGCGAACCGCCGCCGAACAGCAGTGCATCGGCACGAAGCAACGCAAAAAAGACGCCGATCGGATTCATGCGGTCAATACAGCGTACACCAAAACGGCGCCTGTCACGCAAAGGATGTCCCGAAAGAACCGTGATTGCAGTATCGGGAGACTGTATTTTCATTTCCTCTAAAATGCCGAATAAAATAGCATCATCGCCCAAATTGCCGCACCCGTAATACCCGGCCAGCACCACCGCGCGGCAGGTTGTAACCGAGAGCGCACGCCGATATACCTTTGCGGTCTTACGGCACATTTCTTGCGCATCAAAATATTTTTTTGCGATTTCACGGCAAAAAGCCGCACATTGCTCGATTTTATCCGGATTTTCCAAAAGCGTTAAAAGATCACGGAAAAGCTGCCTTTCATCGGCTTTTTCAAATCCTCTGGCGCAAAAATTGGTCAGCATGGCATTTTGAAAAGTTCGGGCGTCCAAAATGCCCAAATAGCCCTCATCTCCGCACAGAACCACCGCACAGCCGCCGGCGCAGGCTTCCAATGCCGCACGGGAAACGCCCACAAAAATATCACACGCTTCCAAAAGGCGCGGCATGTCCGAAACCCATCCGCAAACCTCTGTCACGGTATCCCCGACCGCATCGTTCGCCTCTTTTGCCAAGCGCAAAATTTGCCGATAGCGGGTTCCTCCGCCGGCAATTCGAATCTTTAATCCCGGAAAACGGGAGGCAAGCGCAGGTGCCAAACGGCAAAGCAACTCCGCACCCAACGAACAGTCACCGTCCAAACGGCTGGCAAACAGAATGCACGGTGCGTGCCGTTGTTTGTTTTTTCTTTTCGGTGTAAACCGCGTGCAATCAATGCCGTTGCGAATCACACATACCCGTTCCGGCTGCAGGCGGTACCGTTGGCAAACGGATTCCCGCAAATCTTCACTGACCGCAACCGTATACCGTCCCCAATAACAAATGCGGGACAGCAGCCAATTGCTCCGAAACATTGCATGTGCACTGACAACAACCGCTACGCCCCTGCGCTCCATTCCGCGAAGCAACAGCGCGGGAATGCGTGCATGTGCGTGTAAAACCCGAAAGCCCTCACGGGACAGCAATCGGCCAATATACCGGCGGATGCCGAGCAACCGAAGCGGATTGTGCGTCGGAAGCGGCAATCGGTACTGACGAATCCCCTGTTTTTCCAATGCATCGGCAAGTGCCCCGCCGCCCGAAAGTACCGCCGCTTCTATTCCGAAATTGCGCAAGCCCAATGCCAGCTGTGCAATATGTGTTTCCACACCGCCCGTTTCCATCCGATCGGTCAACAACAATATTTTCATTTGTTCTTCCGTCCTTTTTCTCTGCTTCTATTGTAAACAAAAAAATACTTTTTCATACCGCTTTTGTGAAGAGCGGTAAAAATGAATAATCAATGTCGACCGAATACCGATTTATTTGTGAAAAACCTTTCTTGACAGCGTGTCAAAAAAAAGGTATAATGGTTGCCGGTGCGAATAAAGCGTCCCATTTTGTCACTCCGCTTCGGAAAGGATATCTCAATTATGGAAGATTTTAAAATATTGTTTACCTTGGCACTGGCTCTGTTTGCCGGCCTCTTTATGTCGCGTATCGTCAAGCCCTTGGGGCTTCCCGCCGTTACGGGATATTTGCTGGCAGGCATTCTGCTCGGTCCTTACTGCCTCGGAAGTCTCGGCATTACCGGGCTGTTTGAAAGCATGGAAGAGCTCACGCCCATGGCGGAAATTGTACAAAATACCGCGCTCGGTTTTATTGCATTTGCAATCGGAACCGAATTTAAGCTTTCCGCTCTGAAAAAGACCGGCCGACAGGCAACCGTAGTCGGCATTGTACAAGCCGTATTTGCCATGCTGTTGGTTGATGCCGCCTTAATCGGACTGCACTTGATTCTCGGCGAGGAGAAGCTCCCTCTGTCCGTATGCATTACCCTCGGTGCCATTGCCACCGCAACGGCGCCCGCCGCTACCTTAATGGTTGTAAAGCAATACAAGGCAAAAGGCCCTCTGACCAACATTTTGCTTCCCGTTGTGGCGCTTGACGATGCGGTCGGATTGGTCTGCTTTGCGGTTTCAATCGGTGTGGCGCAGGCAATTGAAAACGGAAGTGTCAATCTGATTTCCATGCTGGTGAATCCGCTTTTGGAGGTTGTTCTCTCACTGCTGCTCGGCACGGTCATCGGCTTTGTTTTTTCCGCCGCCGAAAACCTGTTTAAATCCAACAGCAAGCGGCTCTGCCTCTCCATTACCTTTGTCCTGTTGACCATTGCCATTTCCCTTCTCAGTTATACCTTTGATAACGGAATAAAAATCGGCTTCTCTTCCCTTTTGGTTTGCATGATGCTGGGCACCGTTTTTTGCAACATCTGCGACAGTGCCGATGAATTGATGGAAAAAACAGATAAATGGACCATGCCCATTTTTATTCTCTTCTTTGTTATCAGCGGGGCCGAATTGGAATTCAGTATTTTCCGGGACGGTACCGTCATTCTCGTTGGTATCATGTATATGATTTTCCGTACACTCGGAAAATACCTTGGCGCACATTGGAGCGCAAAAGCAACCGGATGCTCCGAATCCATTGTCAAATATCTCGGCATTACCCTGTTGCCGCAAGCCGGCGTTTCCATTGGAATGTCCATAACCGCCGCCACACTTTTGGCAACCGGCGGCACGGTGCGAAACATTGTGCTGTTTGCCGTTATGATTTATGAATTGGTAGGCCCGATGCTGACCAAAATTGCGCTTACAAAAGCGGGTGACATCACACCGAAAAAGGAAGAGCCAAACAAACATCTTTCCATTGCGGAAATCTTTGCCGATGATATTGACGAAGATGATACAAAATAAAAAAAGAAACGCGGCCGTTCTTGCGGGAACGACCGCGCTTCTTTTTTGCATTACTGTACAGGGCAAACGTTAACAGCTCTGAGCTTTGCACTGTTCTTGGGATCCGGCTCGGTATCAAATGTTACCTTTTGTCCCTCGGTCAGTGTTCTGAAGCCCTCTGTTTGGATTGCGGAAAAATGTACAAAAACATCCTCGCCGCCCTCTTCGTTGGCAATAAAACCATAACCTTTTTCTGCATTAAACCACTTTACTGTACCTTTATTCATTTCGGGTACCTCCACAAAAAATAATTGTACCCGGAAAAAACAGGAACTTTAAATTTGCAAAACGAAAATACGTCTGTAAATCAACAAGATCAAAAATGTTATCGCGAATACTATTGAAGTATAGCACAAAATGCCAAATATGTCAAGTGTTTTTTGATAAAAATCCGATACGGTTTCTGTTTTCCAAGCAAAGCCGACAAAAAAGTGCCGCTGAAAAATCATACAAAATTTCAGCGGCTTTTTTACGTTTATCTTACGACCGAAGAATGACTGTAAATGTAGAATTCCTCTTGACTCGGCATCCACTTCTTTTCTTTTGGCGGGAATGTCGCGTCAAAGGCTTCGACTGCGGCGGTGTCCTCGCAGCAATCGGCGGCATCGGAAGGAATATACATCCACTTTCTGCCGTCCAATGCGCCCGGAACCAGCTCCGCTACAAGCAAGGAAGTTGGAAAATTGCCGTCCGCAATAAAGCCGACGTTCTTCTTTTTGCAGCTCACAAATCCACGGCTAACATAGTTGCCCGGATTGCCGAAGTTGATGTTTACATCGTAACCCATTTTGCGGGCGGCCGCAAAGGAATGCTCAATCAAAAGCTTGCCGAGCTTTTGCCTTTGGTACTTGAGCGCAACACAAAGAGGTCCAAAGGAAAGAATCTCCTTCCTCTCGCCGCGCTCGTCCACAAGCCGCGCCTTGGTGTACATAATGTTTCCGATAATTTCTCCGTCCTTCTCCAGCACAAAGGCAAGTTCGGGAATAAAATCGGGGTGATTTCGCATCATGTGAACGTAATAATGCTCATCGGCGCCCGGCTTGTAAACGTTCCAAAACGCCTCGCGGGTAAGCTCTTCCACTGTTCTGTAATCTTTTTCGGTTTCCAAACGTATCGTCAAATTGTTCATTTTTTAATCCTTTCATATCTGTTGACGTTCAGGCACGAGAGGAATGCCGAGAATGTATTTGCAAACCTCTCGCTCAAGCTGCAAGCTTGAGATTTACAGATACAATCTCCAAAAGGTTGGTGTTTTTCAAACAGCACACTCCGATAAAATATTCAAGCCGAGGCTTGTAAACAGATTATATCATAAAAAAGCAGAAATATCAATAGCCGAAGCGCGTAAAATCATTGAAAATTTTAGAAAAGTATGTTATAATGAGACCGAACAAGCCAAAAACGAGGGAGAATAAAAAATGAAAGAAACAAACAAAACAAAAAAAATCCCAAACAAGATGTTTTTGATCGGGGCAATGTTACTTGCGGCATTTGTAATATGGACGGTGCTGGTGTGTTTGGTTGACGTCCAACCAATCGGACCGCAAGCGTCCAACGTTGGATTTGCAACGCTGAACGGGTATGTCCACCGCCTGACCGGTGCAAATATGTCCCTGTACACCGTTACCGATTGGCTCGGCCTCGTTCCGTTTTGCGTTGCATTCGGATTTGCAATGCTCGGACTGGTACAGGCAATTCAAAGAAAGAGCCTTTTAAAAACAGACCGCGACATATGGGTTCTCGGCGCATTTTACATCGTTGTCATTGCGGTATATATTCTGTTTGAAATAATGGCAATCAATTACAGGCCGGTACTGATTGACGGGCTTTTGGAGGTGTCCTATCCCTCTTCCACCACCCTGCTGGTGATGTGCGTCATGCCAACGGCGGCATTGCAATTGCATACACGCATCCAAAACAAAATATGCAACCGGTGTGTGACGATTGCAATCGTTGCATTTACCGCCTTTATGGTGATAGGCCGACTGATTTCCGGTGTACATTGGGCAACCGACATCATCGGCGGTGCACTGTTCAGCGCAGGGCTGGTATTGACATATGCCGCGGCGTGTAAAGTGACACCTGCCAAAGCAGAACAAAAAGAAGGACAAAATTAAAAACCACCTTGGAATAGAGCGCCAACACCTGTAGTTTCAACTGGTTTGATACTTCTTTGCTCACGCGACAGATGAAAACACAAAAAATCTTTACAATTTTTTTAAAATGTATTGACAAATGTTTATATAATCGCTATAATTTACTTAAGTCTTTATAAGATGAGA
>CAYYCU010000077.1:3120-7698 GCA_964470415.1 uncultured Ruminococcus sp. | reverse complement strand
CTTTCCTTCGTACCGCCTGCTCGTGGTTCGGTTGGGAATATAACAGCCAATATTTTGAGACGGCGGGCGTTGCCTTCGGCTTTTTCATATCCTGCTTTTTGATTTTGCTATGCACGGCATTGGATATTTTACGCAGCCGAGAAATGCCGCTGGCAGAACGGTTAAACGAAAAAACGCAAATCGTGCCGGCAGCGCATCGGGGAAGAAAGCTTCTTTTACCGCTGATTTCCTGTGCCGTCTTTTTTACCGTTCTTTTGCCGATGCCGGTTTCCGGGCGTTTGATTCCTGCCATTGCGCTGTTTTTGTCGCTTGTATGGTTGCTGTATACATTGTTTCCCATGTTGCTTTCTTGGCTTTCAAAAATTGCGGAAAAGCCGCTGGAAAAGCAAAAATCTCCACCAACGGTGCTGCTGTTTGCAATCAAAAATTTGCGGTATCATGCGGCATTGCAGCATGTCGGACGGTTGCTTTCCGTGTTGCTTGCACTGTTTACGGTGGTCTCGCTTTGCGGCACCGTGCTCGGCGGACAAATTGATGCGCTGGAGCATGTGGTGACGGGAGAACTGATTGCGCTCAACGTGCCGGAAGAGGCCGAAACCCGTTTGCGTGAGGACGCCGCCGTAGCGGGATGCGCACGGTTTGATTTTGCTTCCGGCTCCTTGGTTGCGGGGCATTCCGTTATCGCTTTAATGGCGTCCGGCGATGTGGAGCAGTGTATTCAGCCGGCTTTTTTGCCGCAAAACGCACCTGCAAGCGGGGAAGTTTCGGTTTCCGCAGGCGTTGCGGCGTTGGGCGGAATGCGCACGGGAGATGCGGTAACGGTGGTTGTAAAAGGTGTCTCGCAAACGCTGACCGTCAGTGAGATACAGCAGGTCAATTCCAATTTCATTTTTTTGAATGCCGATGATATGACCGCCGCGCGGGATCTCCTTTGCATTTGCTTTACAGATGCCGCCGCGCAGGACGCCGCCGAACAGGCACGTGTGATTGCGCTTTTGGAGAATTACGGCGTTATCTTCTTGGATTCCGAAGAAATTTTGGGGACACTGCAAATCCTTTTAAAGGGCTTTTTCCAATTGCTTTTGTATACCGTTTTGATTTCGGCGGTGCTGACCTTGGTTGGCATTGGAAATGCCTTGAGTGCACAGTATCATGCGCGAAAGCAAGAAAGGGGACAGCTGTTTCTTTGCGGCATGAGACGCGGGCAGCTCCTTTTGATGTACGGAGCGGAGCTTTTGCTGTTGGTGCTCGTTTCTGCGGCGCTTGCGGCCGTTTTCGGGCTACTGTTATGTTGGGCTTTAAATTGCGCAATATATTCTTTTGGAATTGCACTGTTTTTTTAACCCTTTTCAATATATTAACAACGGATGAATTATTATTGAACTTTTTGCATTGTACTTGCCTTTTCCGTGCAATCGTGCTATAATCATATTGGATAGAAAATCCAAATATTTGGCACAAAAGCAGAAAAAATGTGCCAAAATTACATCAATTAAAAACGAGGTATGAAAAGATGAATCTGAGAATCGGAAGCTATAATATTCAGCACGGAAGATTTTACGGCTATTATCTGGAAACCGGTAAAGAAGCTGTTAACTTGGACAATGTTGTAAAACTGATTCGGGACGAGGATTTGGATATTTGCGGACTGCAAGAGGTATATAATCAAACTTATGAGGGTAACAAGCTTGGCGAACAGGTAAAATACATTGGCGAAAAGCTCGGATACCATTACATGTTCGGTAAGGCGATTGACTGGGCGGGAAATCCGCAAAACGGATACGGCGTTGCCCTTGTCAGCAAATACCCGATTGTGGATTGCCGCACCGTATTTGTAAAACTGGATCCCGCAAAAAAGACCGATCCGAAAATTTATTACGAGGACCGTGTGGTTATGGTTGTGGATTTGATGGTGGACGGCAAAGTTCTTACCGTTATCAATACGCATTTCGGCTTGGCGCCCGAAGAGCGTCTGCTTGCAATTGATGCCATTCGCAATGAGGCGACCAAGGTGAAGAATCCGCTCGTATTGATGGGCGACTTGAACCTGACTCCCGATTCCAACGATTACAAATTGCTGTCCGAAATTCCGAATTTGAACGATACGGCTGCTTTGCTCGGAGATAAGATGCACCCCAATACCTTCCCCAGCGACAAGCATACCTGTAAAATTGACTACATGTTCACAAGCGATGATGTAAAGGTGAAAGATATTAAGGTAAGCTACGTTACCTATACCGACCACCTCCCCTACATTATGAACATCGAGTGGTAATAAAAAGCACAGGCACTTACCAAAACGGCAAGTGCCTGTGTTTATTTTTCGGTTTTGTTTTGCTTTTTTTCCTTTTCGATTTTTAATTTTTCACGGTACACCATGGGAGAATAGCCGTAGCGGTTTTTAAACGCCGTGGAAAGGCTGTTGCGGTGGCTGTATCCCAAAATGCCCATGATTTTGTCGAGCGAATAATCGGTTTTGGAAAGATAATGCTCCACCATGTTCATTTTGAGGTCGGTAATATAGTCCTTTGGGGCAATGCCGATGACCTCGTAAAAAATTTTGGAAAAATATTTTCTGTCCAAGTGCAGGGTAACGGCAAGCGAATTGACGGAGACGTTTGGCAGATCCTTTTCAATCAGCTGGATTGCCTCGCTGACCAGCTCTTTTGTATGGGTTGAGGCCTTGTTGGGATCAAACTGTATGTCCTTATCCAAATGAATAAAGGAGAACATTTGTTGGACGATTCCGTCCACAAAAAATGCCGTATTGTATGTATAACTGAAATCGTGCAGGAAAAAGGCGGTTAATTGTTGCAGTTGTTCCGCGTGCGAAAAGTCCAGCGGTTGCGTCAGGTCGCTTTGCTCCAAAAGCGAAATAATTTTTTCCGCCATATTGCCGCGCACGGAGAACCAAATCAATTCCCATGGATTGTTTTCGTCTGCCTGCAATATATCGTTTTGATTCGGCTTTTCGTAAAAGCACTGCCCGGCATGAACGCTTTGTCCGTTAAATTCGCCCTTTCCGTCCACAACAAAATGGACGGTGAGCACGTCCGTTCCCTTGGTTTCGGTTTTACAGCCGGGATAGAGGCGGCCGGTGCCGAGACGAAAGGTATATTCCTGATTTAAAAACGTGAGCTGGTAGCTGTAAAAATCAAGGAAGTTGGGGCGGTGACAGGTACGGGAGGTCTTTCGAATTTCGTCAAAGCTGTCGGTACTTGGGTTCTTTTTATATTCGGTAATGGTATATAAAAACTGTTTTCCAATCACGGCGCTACCTCCTTTTTGCAAGCAACGGCTCTTGAAATCATAAAAATACAAAGCGCAATTGTCAGGGTGTACAAACGGGTTTGTGCAAATTGTCAAAAAACATGCACGCTTTTTTCTTATTATACCATTAAATTGAGATAATGTCAAGCCCAAAATGCCTTATTTTTATAAAAATAAATGAAAAAATCGTATAAAATGCTCAAAAAAAGAATGCAAAAAAAGAGACATTATTGTGCATAAAAAGAGACATTTTTTTGTTTCTTTTTTTTAAAAGTGTGATAAAATATAATATGTATAGTTATAACGTGTAAAAAAATCTTTCTTATAAATCCATTGATTGTAAACTGCGGAGGAATACAAAGCCATGAAAATGAAACGCGTTTTACCGGTTATTGTTTTGTTTGCCGTATTGGCGGGAACCCTTTTAACCTGCGCCTTATGCGGTGTGTTTTCTATCAAAAGCGAGGCGGCGGAACAACCGACCTTCGATACACAGTATAGCGGCACGGCGGGTGATACGCAGAAGATTGACGGGGTGACATACACGTTTGTAACCGATGCGACAACGTTAAAAAACTACCTGGCAAACGGAACCAACTGCATTTTGGGCAACGATATTACGTTAACAGCCACACAGACGCCGCTTGTTTTAAAAGACGGCGTGGCTTTGTACGGCAACCGGTATGCACTTGAGGTGAGCGGCGGCGTGCTGTCGGGGGCAATGTTTACAGCCAACGGGAAAGCAACCGTTACCAATCTTTTGGTCGGCAAAACCACGAAGGTAAAAACCGACTGCGGTTTGTTTGATACCGCTTCCGGCACCGATTTAACGCTGAAAAAAATTGCGGCGTATTTCAATCAGCATACCGTAAGTAAAAATGATGTGACTCCCGTTGCCGGCGGCTATTTCGGCATGCTGTACGGCAAGGTTGCCATGGAGGATTGTTATGCCAATGGAGCGGTTGGCAACAAAAGCATGAAATGGTTCGATGGTGTTTCAAACATCGGTTTGGGCGGCTTTGTCGGCCAGGTAAACAGCAATGCCGAGCTATCCATGACGCGTTGTTACAACAATGCCTATTTATATGCAAACGATCCCGCGGTTGCAGGCCTTATCGGCACATCGAGCAGTGCGACCGTAACCATTGACAATTGTGCCAATCAAGTCGATACCTTTCAAAATACATACATTATGCAAACAGCGCGTGACCAAGCCAATCTGATTTCGCGTATCTACGGCGGAACCATTTTGGTTAAAAACTGTACCAATACCGTTGACATCATTGACCGCGGCGGCCGACAGGGCGG
>CAYYCU010000077.1:0-3020 GCA_964470415.1 uncultured Ruminococcus sp. | reverse complement strand
AAAACGGGACGTACAACGAGGAAACCGTAAAGGGATATTCCCATTTGGGCGGCTTGGTTGGCGCGGCGGATTCTCCGGTGACCGTTACGGACAGCGGTAACAAGGGAGCCGTAACCGGTGTGCATTCCGAAATCGGCGGCATTGCTGGCGTGTTTTCCTCCATATCCGTAACCTGTACCAACGCCGTCAATACGGGTACCGTAACGGGCGGAAAAACGGTTGGCGGCTTTGCCGGCAGCCCGGAGGTGGAAAACCCCGAAGCGCCTACCGGAAAAACGGTGACGCTAAAGGGCTTTGTCAATAATGGCGAAGTGAAGGGCACAACGCAGGTCGGCGGCATTCTCGGCGCGGTTGACGATAACTATGTCAAATCGGTTTTGGACGCATGCGAAAACCGGGGAAGTATAACGGCGACCGCCGCAAACGGAACGGCGGGCGGCTTGGTTGGCGAAAACACCGCCGCGCAGGGGACGGTGACATGGACTTCCGGCTCTGCTACCTATACGCTGGATACCTCCTTTACCGTTCAAAACTGTCTCAATACGGGCACCGTAACGGTGACACAAACAAGCGGATACCCCGGCGGCATCATCGGTAAGGTGGGCGCCGGCGTAACGGTTACGGGCACGACAAACACGGGCGCGGTGACGGGCTACTATGCGGCGGGCGGCTTTTTTGCCATTTTGGACAATGCCGGTGCCGCGCAAAAAGTGTATATTACGGACTCGGTCAATGCGGGCAAAATCACGGCAAAAAACACGGCGGACGCAACCTATGCGGGTGGCTTGGTCGGACGCATTGTCAAAAGTGTTTATTTGGATATTTGCGATTCTGTTAATTCCGGCGAAGTAACGGCCACGCAGGGGAAAGACCAAACGCAGGTATGCGCGGGCGGCTTGGTTGGCATTATGTACGATAATGTCACCGGCACCATTGTTTTGCACGGCTCGGTGAATCTCGGCAAAATTACGGTCACGCAAATGGATATTGTCCAAAATAGCGCGGCAGGCGGTATGGTGGGCGGCATTGACCTCTCCACCACCGATACGCAGATCGACAATCAAATTTCACACTGCCGCAATTACGGTACGGTTTCTTCCAATATGCGCCATGTCGGCGGTATTGTGGGCGGTGCTTTTTGGAAGTCCGATGTTGCGGTGACGCAGTGTACCAATTACGGCATTCTGAAGACCGATACGTTACGTGTTGGCGGTATTGCCGGCGTTGTGACTGAAAATGCTACGATGAATATGACTTACTGTACCAATTTGGGTGATATTCATTCGGTTGACGGCAACGCTGCCGGCATGGTCGGCGAATTTCAAGGCCATGGCAAAATTGCTACCTGTTTGAGCGCGGGCGATATTACGGTAACATCAAATCAAACAAACAATGCGGTTGGCGGCGTTGTGGGGTGGAGTGGTCACTTGAATTATGAAATTGCCGATTGCGTGAGCATTGCAAACATCAAGCTCTCCGGCAACAAGGGTACCGGCGGCATTATTGGCGGAACAGATATAAAAAATATCACGGGCTGTTACAGCTTCGGTGTGATAGAAGGTGTGGCAAACGCTACGCAGTACGGCTATCTTGCCGGGCGGGATAGCGGCAACAATTCTTATTCCGGCAATTATTATCTCTCCGACATCATTCAGGCCGAGAATGCGACCGTACAGACGGTCGGTTCACCCACGGCAATGAGCATTTCGGAGGCGATGGCTTTCTTAAAAACGTACTGCCAAGGCTTTACCGATTTCGGCGTTGACGGCGGCTTGCAGTTTATCAATGAGAACGACACCGTCATCAAAGTGGCAACGCCGTTTTTGCGCGGCGCACAGCAAAAGACCGAAACCAACGGCACCAAAACCGTGCGGTTGCTGACAACGGTGGATTCTTTGCAATACCAACGCGTCGGCTTTGAGGTCACGCTTGAGAACGGGACGGCTTCTCCGTCTACCAAGCACATTTATGCGGAGCAATATGCCAACCAAACAACCTTTACGGCGGCAGGCCTGTTTGGGGATTATCTGTATGTTTTGGATATGGAGGATATTCCCGCCGCCGGAACGGCAACCTTTACGGTAAAGCCGTACGCCGTTTGGGGCAGTCAAACCGTTTACGGGCAGGCATACAAGCTGACCTATCGGGACGGCGTTTTGGAAAGCTTTGAGGCGGTTTGGTAAGGGAAACTTCCGCTTCAAAACGGAATAAGCGAAAGGCAGATGCAAGTCATTGTATGATTGCATCTGCCTTTTGGTTAAATTGTACAAACGAAATGCATGAAAAAAGAGACAAAAATGGGCATGAAAAGAGACATTTTTGACTTGCCAAATGCAGGCGTTTATGCTATAATTACCATGTATATTTTTGGGCGTTTTGGGGAGGTGTTTCTGTTTGCCCGTTAATCGGTACGCAACCGCAAATTATCATACGGCCGGAGCCGCGGGCTCTGCGTGTCGGTTCGCTTTTATATCTTTAAAAACAAATTGGAGGAAAAAATGAGAAAAACATACGAAAACCCGCTTCTGACGGTCATTGAGGTCGATGAAATCGATTGCACCGGTAAGAGCTTTAACCGCGTGAACGAAGGCGACTTGGACAATAATAACAGAGACGAAATAAAGTTTTAATTGAGTCGCACATTCCGAAAAAATTTGAGAACGAATTTGAATCAAAAATGAAAAAGGAGATTTTACAATGAAGAGATTTCTTTCTTTGCTGTTGTGCTTGGTGATGCTGGCTTCCGTGGCTTCGGTTTTTGCCGTATCCGGTTCGGCAACCGCCAAAACAACAGACACCGTTTATACGATTCCGAGCGGCGCTACCACCTTTACCGCCGATGGCATTACCTATACGGTCATCAATGAACAAAACCTGTCGGGCAAAACGCTGACCGCAGGCAACTACATTTTGGCTTGTTCGGCTTATGCATACGATTCCGCTTTGACGCTGGGTGACGGCGTTTACCTGAACGGCAACGGCTACTTTATGAGCTTCGACACTGCTGCCGTTTTGCAAGG
>CAYYCU010000076.1:0-7717 GCA_964470415.1 uncultured Ruminococcus sp. | reverse complement strand
CAGCGTACTTTCCGGTAAATGAAAATTGGTAATCAGAGCATCTACCGCCTTAAAACGGTAACCGGGATAAATAAAAATTCCCGTATCCCCCTGCATTGCCGGAACGGTACCGTCTTCAAGTGCCACCGACTCAATGGTGCGGCAGGAAGTGGTTCCAACACAAATCAGACGCCCGCCTCGTTGCTTTCGCTCGTTGATCATACGCGCGCTTTTTTCCGGAACCGAAAAAAACTCACTGTGCATCACATGGTCTGTAATTTTTTCAGCCTTTACGGGGCGGAAAGTCCCTAACCCCACGTGTAACATAACGGGAGCAATTGCCACACCCTTATCTTGAATTTTTTTCAATAATTCCGGGGTAAAATGCAAACCCGCCGTAGGTGCCGCGGCAGAACCTTCCTCACGCGCATATACGGTTTGGTAACGGTCATTGTTTTGAAGCTGTTCGGTAATATAGGGCGGCAATGGCATCAATCCGATTCGGTGCAAAACATCATAAATCGTGGCATATTTTTCATGATTGTATGCAAACCGAATGATACGGTTTCCCTCTTCCGCCAAAGAAAGCACCTCTCCGGTAAGAATGCCGTTGCCAAACACCATCCGCATTCCGATGCGGGCGCGCTTTCCGGGCTTGACCAAGGTCTCCCATGTATCCAAATCCCGTTGACGCAACAACAACAGCTCAATGCCGGCTTCTTCTCTGCCCTCTGCATGTCCGTACAGACGTGCGGGGATTACCTTGGAATCGTTGATAACCAGCACATCATCGGGCTGTAAATAATCAATGATGTCGCAAAAATGTCGGTGTGAGACGGTTTGCGCGCTTCGGTCCAATATCATCAGCCGCGAGGAATCTCTCGGCTCTGCCGGATGTTGCGCGATCAGCTCTTCCGGCAACCGATAATAAAAATCCGAGGTTTTTAACTCGGTTGCGGGTTTTTGATTTAGAATTACGTCACTCATAGGCTCCTCGGTCAATCGCAAATTTTCAAATACGGCATATACTGATAACAAAAACACGCCGCAATCTGAAGCAATCTTTTTTCATGGTTGTGTTATAAGTATATTATAACGCAAACGAAGCACAAATGCAACTGTTTTTTTACATACACAGTAAATATTATCCAAAAAACAGAAAGGAGCATGCTCGATATGAGTCTCCGCAAACCAACCGTCTTTACAGGGGCGGCAACCGCCTTGATTACCCCTTTTTTAAACGGAGAAATAGATTATGAAGCCCTCGGCAATTTGATTGACATGCAAATAGACGCGGGCATTGATGCGCTGCTTGTGGCAGGGACCACAGGAGAAAGCGCCACATTAACATTGAAAGAAGAATATCGGTTAACGGCTTTTTCGAAAAAACGGATTTGCGGCAGAGTTCCGTTGCTTGTCGGCTGCGGCTCCAATTCGACCGCGCATGCCGTAGCCTTGACAAAAGCCGCTTGCGAGGCAGGCGCCGATGCATTGCTTGCTGTAACGCCGTATTATAACAAAGCCTCGGACTCCGGATTGCTGTTACACTACCGCGCCATTGCCGATGCCGCTACAAGGCCGCTGATTCTTTACAATGTTCCTTCGCGTACGGGATTTCATCTTTCCATTGAGCTATACCGTGCGCTTGCCGTCCACCAAAATATTGTCGCGGTAAAAGAAGCCTCCGGAGACCTCGGACTGTTGGAAATGCTTTGCTCCGATTGCGGAGATGCGCTGGATGTTTACAGCGGGAACGATGACCAAACGGTCGCTGCCATGAAGCTCGGCGCACAAGGCGTTATCTCGGTTCTCTCCAACATTATGCCGGCGGAAATGACCGAGCTTTGCCGATTATGCAATGCGGGAGACTACCGTTTGGCATCCCAACGGCAACAAATTCTTTTGCCGAAAATGAAAGCGCTGTTTCGCGAGGTCAATCCCATTCCGGTTAAATACGTTGCTTCTCTGAAAGGACTTTGCTCTGCCGAATATCGCCTGCCGCTTTGTCCTCCGTCCCCCGAAACCGCACATTTTTTGCAAAAAATATTTTATTAATTATATTTTAGTCGGATAAAAATTTTGCGAACATCCAACAATAAATCATAAGAAATCCGCCTCTCTCCGTTTTCTTTTTTGCCGATTTGACTGTGTTCTATCTTGTCCGAGGACAGCATAAAATAAATCATCTGTAAAAAAGAAAGGAGAATGATTATGCCGATCCAACAAGACCTGCTGTTCGCCTTGGCCTGCGACTGCAAAGTAACGGCAGAGCTTTTGCACGATGCAATTTGCAACGAATGCCATACCTGTATTTCCGAAATATCCGATATAAACCGCCACGCTTTATTTGAAATTTCCGAGGGAGAACGTCTCGCACTTACCGACCGCCCCCTACACTCTTATCATTTTTTGCATGCAATGCACGCATTGGAAGCCTGTATTACGCAAGCGTTTTCGGTTGCTTTGCTTTTGGCACGGCAAGCACCCGTATTGGCACCGCTTGTTGAAATTGTGACATGCAACGCCCGGCTTGCCGCATATCCGCAACAGCTTCTTTCAACCGAAACATCCGCAACCGTGCACCCGTATTCCATCCACCTTTGCGCCAACAAAGCGCGCGGTGCGCATGCATTGCTTCTTACAAATTGCTGTTCCTCTGCGGAAACGGAACGGCGTTTGCTTCCGTTGGTGCTCGCATTGGAACTGCATCGAAACGATTTGGAGCATGCATGTGAAATTTTGATAGAAAACGCGGCAATGATTTTATAAAAATCCGAAAGCAAAGCGGAGGAAAAGCCGTGCTTCGGCCGTTCTTTCAAAATTTCAAAATTGTATCAAAACATAAAAAATGTATTGACAAAATCGCAAAAGCATGCTATAATAGCGTCCAGCACACAGTGTGCCGGACGGAGGATAGAGATTTGAAGACGGAACAAGCCACACATATTACGGATGAAATGTCCGAAAAAATCATTCAAGCGGCACAAGAAATGGTGCTGCAAGACGGTACACAAAGCATTACCGTTCGGAAAATTTTGGAAAAGCTCGAAATTACCAACCGCGTTTTTTACAACCGATTTCGAAACATTGATGAAGTATTGGAAATCGTTTATCAAAATATCTCTTTCAAAATTCGGCAAAGCATATCTTTTTCCACGCTTGAAAAAAACGATTTTTTTGAACAGGTCACGGACATTGTTATCAATTCCCTGGTCATTTCTTATCACACAAAAATGCAGTTTAATCAATATATCTTCAACAGCGATTCCGCCTCGCAAAACAACTGCCTCTGGTGGACCAATGAAATCAAAAAACTGATTGACTACGCCAAGGAAAACGAACTCATCAAAGACGTGGATTCCAATGTACTCAGCTACGCTATCTGGTGCTTTTGCCGCGGCTATAACGCCGATTCCGTGGAACGCGGCATACCGCAAGAAGAAGCAATTCAAAATTTTAAATACAGCTTCGGATTTTTGCTGGAAGGATTAAAGAAATAAAGAAAAGGAAAAAGAAAAAATGAAACAGAAACCGTTACGCGAAAGAATTGATTTTGCAAATATCCGCGAGCTGGTAGAATGGGCTGCGCAAACCTACGGCGATCGCTATGCATATTCGTTCCGTTCCAACCCACACTGTCAGGAAGTCACAAAAATCAGCTTCCGTCAGTTTCGTGATGATGTACGCGCACTGGCAAGCGCAATGCTTGCCATGGGCTGTGCAGGCAAGCACTGCGCGCTCATCGGAAAGCTCTCTTACGATTGGATTCTCACCTATTTTGCATCGCTTTCCATCGGTGCCGTTCTGGTTCCGCTGGACAAAGACTGGTCCGGCGAAGAGCTTACCGAAGCCGTAAAAAAAGCAGATGCAACATTTTTGTTTTGCGATGAAGAGCTTTTGGAAAAAGCAAATCTGATTGCCGAAGGTACAACGCTTGCAGAACCAACGGTCTATCTGTGCGGAAAGCAACAAGAGCACAGCGTTCTGGCGCTGATTGGAACGGGACGGGTAAAATTTAACCGCGATTCCACACCGTATGAGCAAGCGCCGATTGATGCCGATGCCCTCGCCCTTTTGGTTTTTACGTCCGGAACCACCGGCAAAGGAAAAGGCGTTATGCTTTCACAGCACGCCATTCTTTCGGATATGTGCGACCTCTATCCCTACATTGATTTTTCAAACAAAACCGTAGGCGTCCTGCCGCCTCATCATACCTATGGCTCCACCGTTGTGTTGGTCGGTCACGTTATGATTGGCTGTGAAGTATATGTTTCGGCAGGAATCCGTTACGTTCCGAAAGAATTAAAGGAACAAAAACCGGGACATTTAATTTTGGTACCGCTTTATTTGGAAACCTTTTACCGAAAAATTTGGGCTACCATACGGGAACAGGGAAAAGAAGCCTTGGTTTTGCGTATGATAAAAGCAAGCAATACCATGCGAAAAGCAGGAATTGATGTACGGCAAAAAATGTTTGCATCGGTACGTACGGCATTCGGCGGCGAAATCAAAACGATTGTTTCCGGCGGTGCCCCCATCAATCCCGAAATCGTTGATTTTTTTGATTCTATCGGAATTGATACGTTAAACGGATACGGAATTACCGAATGCGCACCCCTCATTGCGGTCAATCTAAACGGTCAAGCCGTTCCGCACAGCGTTGGAAAGGTATTGGATATGGACACGGTAAAAATTGAAAATCCAAACCGTGACGGAGATGGCGAAATTTTGGTGAAAGGTCCCAATGTGATGCTGGGATATTACAAAGACGAACAAGCCACGGCAAAAGCGATTGACGGGGAAGGCTTTTTTCATACGGGGGACTACGGCAAATTAAATGAAGACAACATTTTGTTTATTACGGGCAGAAAAAAGAATTTGATTATTCTGTCAAACGGAAAGAATGTCTATCCGGAGGAAATTGAAAATGAATTGATGGCAATGCCCGGAATTCAAGATGTTGTGGTTTACGAAGGAAAAAGCAAGCGCGGTCTTGAGCACAACGCCATTGTTGCGGAAATTTACCCGGACAAGGCATATTGCGAAAAAAGCGGAATTGCGGATATGGACAAGCACTTTAAGATATGCATTGAAAAATACAATAAAACAGCGGTTCCATACAAAAAAATTAAAATTGTCAAAATACGAAACGAGGACTTCCCAAAGAACACGCTTCGCAAAATTATGCGTTTTCAAATGGACACGACAATTGACTGAAAAAATAGGAACCGGCATCTTTTTCGGATGCCGATTCCTATTTGTTCCGTCTGCTTTTCGGTTATACCGTACCCAAATACTCCTCCAGCGTGGTGTTGCCGAAATAAATATCGGTGGCGGCTTCCCTGCCCACAAAACGGTAATGCCACGGCTCATAGGTGTAGCCCGTAATGTCTTCCTTCCCTTTTGGATAACGGAGAATAAAACCAAACTGATATGCATGCTCGGAGAGCCACGCAAAGGCATCGGTATTTTCAAAATCGGTATTCAAATCATCCATATCCGATGTGATAAAATCAATACAAAGCCCTGTTTGGTGTTCGCTCTTTCCCGGCTCCGCGGAATACGACCGTACCACAGCCTCCGCGTCCTTTCCGGAAAGCGCCGTCAAACCTTTTGCCAAATAATTGGTCTGAATATATGCATATCCGAAATGCGCATAGGCATTGTCGGAAATTCCTTGCGACTCCACGCCGATATAATAATTATTCAAGGATACCTGATAGGAATAAGAACGGTATCCGCTCGTCACCATAATATCGTCAATTCCCGCAAGATACATTTCATCCAACATTTCGTAAAGCGCCGCGGCAGTACGGCTCTCCAATAAAACCTCCTTATCATAGTAGGTTTTACAGGTTAATGTAACAAGCGGTGCCGGAACATATTCTTGCTCCAACGGAAAAACCTTATTTGCCAACAGCAAATATGTTTGACTCAACCCTGTCAGCAGCGTATCGGTATCCACCGCGGAATGATACACATAGGTCGCATCTTCATAATAATGTTTTGGATTTTCAGGCAATTTGGGTTGCTCCTTTGAGTCGGTTTCACGGTCCTGCAAATCGGGATGAATACATCCTTGCAAAAGCAACATCACGGCAAACAGAACCGTCAAAAAATGAATTTTGTTTTTTTTCATATTAAGGTTTCGTTTCTATCACAATAAAATAAGGTGATGTGGGTGAATTTAAAATATTCACCTTTGTGGCACAAACTTTATGGCGGCTGATGCCGGAAAGATACTCGCAAATCAGTTTTCCCTCCGCATCGCCCTCGGCATGTCCCGGATAAACCGCAACATTGAGAACGGCGTCCCGATCCAACAGCTCAATTGCCGCTTCAATGGCAGGTAAGGTTGTCTCGCGCAAGGTTGTAATGGATTTATCCCCGCCCGGCAACCAGCCCAAATTGAACATTCCCGCCTTGATAGGCTCTTTTACATAGTCTTTCACTCGATGATGCGAATCATGTATCAACGTATAATTTTGCGGACAGTTGACTTCGCGCAGTCTTTGCGCGGTGGATTCCACTGCCTGCTTTTGAATGTCAAATGCATATACATGCCCGTGCTCACCGACGGTGCGGCACAAAAACTCGGTATCATACCCGTTTCCCATGGTAAAATCCACCGCCGTGTCCCCGGCATGCAGGTGGTTTAAGATAAAATATTTATGCAACTCCAAAAGGTCAATCATACTTGACCTCCTTTCCGCGCCCGTTATTTGTTATGTAAATCGGAACGCAAGAACTTAAATGCGCGCTCCACCGCGTCCTTGGAATGATACCAAGGTTCATTTTCATAGCGGTAATCGAATTTTTTGCAAAACCAACCAATGTCTTTTTGCAATTCATCAAAATAAGGCTCCACAACCCCGGCACATGCCGCCGCAAATTCCGGTTGCTTTTTCTTTCCCAGGCGCTTTTGACCGTACGATAACAGTTTACGGTAATGCGGCAAACAAAAATAAGGCTGCGCTTTCAGCTTTGGTGCAAAATCTTCATCGGTCTGCCAAAGATAGACCGCCGTATCCACCATGTTTTCAAAATTTTTTGAAATGCGGTCGCAGACATAACAGCTTTCCTCCAACGCGGCAATGCGCTTTATGGGCTTGTTTCCCTGCCCGCCGCCAAGACCGCCATCCCGAATTTCACGCCGCAGGTCGGCAAGATGGCTCTCTAACGTCAGCGCCATACCCAAACGGTTCTTACGCACAAACATCATGTCGTAATGCGTGCGGCAAAAACCGAGCGCGTTGGTTTTGATGCGAATATCCGGCTCCATCATAGAGGCGCCGAGAATCAAATCCAATTCATCTTCCTCCAATTTCCGATACAGGGCACACAGCGCACAACCGCAGGCGGGATCCGCCGCAGACGCTTCAAAGGCCTCGTTGACCGGAATGGTAAAATTCATATCCATTCACAAAATTTCCTTTGATTCTTATTTTTCCATATCCATTATATCATATCCGCAATCTCCTTGCAAGACCTTTTTGCGAAAATATTATGAGAAAAAGAAAGGGACATCCATGCAATACACCCACTGTTTTTTTGACCTGGACGGAACCGTTGTCAATTCCGCGCCCGGCATTACGCATTCCGTACAGTATGCACTGCAAAAAATGGGAATTACCCCGCCGCCGGCAGAATCGCTGACCTGCTTTATCGGCCCGCCGCTGTCGGTCGGCTTTTCCAAATTTTGCGGACTGAACCCGGAAGAAAGCCGACTGGCTGTTTC
>CAYYCU010000075.1:2429-7816 GCA_964470415.1 uncultured Ruminococcus sp. | reverse complement strand
CATAATACTGAGTGCAAGCCTCGGTAGTAATTGTGAAGCCCTGAGGAACAGGGAGACCGATTTTGGTCATTTCAGCAAGGTTTGCGCCTTTGCCGCCGAGCAACTCACGCATACTTGCATCGCCTTCGGAAAACAGGTAGCAATACTTCTTTGCCATGTTTGATAATCCTCCATATATGAAATATATTTTTTGACATCGTCAACTGCGCACACAACAAAAAGCCGTTTTACGTCCTTTGGCATTCACAGTGCAGATTATTATAACATATTTTTTCCCTTTTTTCCATAGGTTTCGGCACAGAAAGCTGTTTTTAATATGTAAATATTCTGTGAACAGATGTATAAATCGGCAAAATTCGTTTGACAGAAAGCAATTCTTACTGTATAATATTTTAAAGTTAGAAAATAATACACTTGCGACGGGTTCCATTGAGAATCGGGCGCATTTTGTGTTGGATTTTGCAATCGGACACGGTATGCATGTAAGAAAGGAATGCTGTATGGCTGATATTTGGGAACTGTTAAAACAAATTGCAAAAAAAGAGGAGTCTCCTCACGCACCGATTACATGGATTCTTGCGGGACTGGGCAATCCCGGAGAAAAATACCGATTTACCCGTCACAACGCAGGCTTTTTAACGGTAGATGCCATTGCGGAAAAATGCAACGTAAAAATCGACCGTGCAAAATTTCATGCGCTTTGTACGGAAGCACAAATCGGTACGCACCGCGTTCTGCTGCTTAAGCCGCAAACCATGATGAATGCGTCCGGACTCGCAGTGCAAGAAGCTGCCGATTTTTATAAAATCGCAGCCGATCACATTTTGATTATTTCGGATGATATTACGCAAAATCCCGGAAAAATGCGCTTGCGCCGAAAAGGCAGTGCGGGCGGTCAAAAGGGGCTTGGCGATATCATTCGCTGTCTCGAAACCGAGGAATTTCCCCGTTTGAGAATGGGAGTCGGCGCCAAACCGCATCCGGATTTTGATCTTGCGGAATGGGTGCTTTCATCCTTTTCAAAAGAAGAACTTGCCATGCTGGAAGGGACATTCCCTTCTGTTTGGCAAAGTCTCCCCCTGCTGTTAGACGGCAACTTTGACGCTGCCGTACAAATTTGCAACTCTTACACACCGCAAACGACCGCCTGATTTCCGATAACAAGGTTATTTTTATATGAGTATTTTAATTGATTCTATCCGCCAAGACAACGAATACAAACAGCTTCTGCGTACTTTACAAAGCGATTTTCGTCTCAATCCTCTTCCCATTTTGGCATCCGGACTTTGCGATGGCGCCTCCGATGCGTTTATCGTCTCTCTGTTACAGGATTCGGAAGCTTTTCGCGGCGGTCCGGCATTGCTGATTTGCCCCGAAGAAAAAGATTGCGTTCGCATGTGCGGTCTTTTGGAGCGCTACGGACTTCGTTGCGCATTTTATCCTGCGCGCGACCTTACTTTTTATAATATCACCGCCTCCCATGAGTATGAACATGAGAGGCTTCGCGTGCTTTCCGGATTGCTTGAAAACGGTTATGATGCCATTGTAACAACACCGGACGCGGCTTTGGGCTATACCATACCGCCGGAACGCTTGCAAAAGCGCAACATGCAAATTTGCGAAAGCGATTCGGTAAACATCAAAGAGCTTGCCGCCGGTCTGATTGGCGCCGGCTACGCACGCGTTGATATGGTAGACGGATTTGGGCAATTTGCCATTCGCGGCGGCATTATAGACATCGCGCCTCCCTACGGCGTTTTTAAAGATGCCGATGGCGATACGCTCCGCGGCGCCTTTGCGCTCCGCATTGAATTATTCGGCGATGAAATCGACCGCATGGGACTTTTTGAAACCGATTCTCAACGCATGACTCGTTCGGTCTCCACGGCTTCGTTTCCGCCTGCACGTGAACTTCTGCCGGACATAGAAGCTTTGGAAAATTTAAAAAAGGCAATTTCCGCACAGCTTCGTCATGCAAAAGATACGCGCGTTTGTGAGGAGCTGATACAAGAAAGTGCCGCGGTAGACCGTGCGCAAAGCGGCAACGGCGAAATTTGTTTTTTGGATAAATATATTACGTTGGTATATCCGGAACGCGCCAGTCTCTTAAACTATTTTGAAGGAAAACGTTTGATTTTAATGCGCGGAACCAATGCAATTACAGACCGACTCAAGGCATCGGAATGGCATCTCAATCAAACCGTCACGGAACTCTTGGAAGGCGGTACAATTGCCGCAAAATATACCGATTACGCCAAGCCTGCAACGGCATTTGATTTGTTTTGCGCGCAACATGTTACGCTGCACATTGATTCCATTGCATACAATCTTACGGACAGGCGGCTTGCCGGACTGTTCGGATTCCGTACCCGTCACACCGTATCGTACAGCGAGAACGAAGATCTGTTTTTGGAAGATTTGGACGGTTACCTGCAAAACGGATATCGCTGTTTGATTTTGGTTGAAAATGAGCCGGAAGCAAAATATACCGCAGAAGCGCTTCGTCAAAGAGGCATTGTAACGGTATCTCCGGACGCCGTCCGTTCTGTAGAACAACTGGAGCGCGGAAGCGCCGCGGTTTTGTGGCAAGACGCCTTATCGGGCTTTGAATTAATCGCGCCCAAAATTGCCGTACTTTCCAAAATGACAGACGGACGCGTTGGTTCCCTTGCATTTTCCGGACGCAGTACCCTCAAAAAGAAGAAAAAGAAAGGGACAAAAAGCATCCTCTCTTATGCCGAACTGGAGGTTGGAGACTATGTTGTACACGAAACCTACGGTATCGGACAGTACACGGGCATTGAAACCTTAACCTGTGACGGTGTTACGCGCGACTATATCGGTATCCGCTATGCGGGAAGCGACAAGCTTTTTTTGCCTGTTGAAAAACTGGATAAAGTATCAAAATATATCGGTGCGCACGCCAACGATGGTTTGGTAAAACTTTCCAAAATGGGAAGCGATGGTTGGAAAAAATCCAAAGCGCGTGCAAAAGGCGCTGCCAAAGATATGGCAAAAAAACTCATCAAGCTATACGCCGAGCGTATGCGCCGACCGGGACATGCATTCCCCGCCGATGACAGTTATCAAAAAGCCTTTGAAGATGCCTTTGAATACGAAGAAACCGAAAGTCAGCTTTCCGCTTCCGAAGAAATCAAGCAAGACATGACGCGTGCCGTTCCAATGGACCGTCTGCTTTGCGGAGATGTCGGATACGGAAAAACCGAGGTTGCGCTCCGCGCGGCTTACAAAGCAGTCCTCGGAGGCAAACAGGTTGCCATTTTGGTTCCCACTACCCTCTTGGCACTTCAGCATTATCAAACCATAGTCAGCCGTATGCGCGCATTTGCCGTTAACGTGGATATGCTTTCGCGTTTTCGCACGGCAAAACAGCAAACCCAAACCGTTCGCAGATTGGCGCGCGGTGAAATTGACATCATTGTGGGCACGCACCGACTGCTGTCAAAAGACATTGCGTTCCATGATTTGGGACTGGTTATCATTGATGAAGAACAACGGTTTGGCGTAGCGCAAAAAGAAAAATTGAAACAACTTTCCGATGGCATAGATGTTTTATCGCTTTCCGCCACCCCCATTCCCAGAACGCTGAATATGGCAATGGGCGGAATCCGTGACATTTCCATTCTCGATGATGCACCGATGGACCGTCTTCCCGTTCAAACTTATGTGCTGGAAGAAGACGAACTCATTATAGAAGAAGCCATTCGGCGCGAACTGCGCCGCGGCGGGCAGGTCTTTTATCTGCACAACACGGTAGAAACCATTCATTCACTGGCGGCAAAACTCTCGGCTGCCATTCCCGAAGCACGCATTACCGTAGCGCACGGAAAAATGGAAAAGGATGAATTGGAAAAAATATGGGAGCAAATGTTAGCAGGTGAAATTGATATTTTGGTCTGCACCACAATTATCGAAACGGGAGTAGATATTCCAAACGCCAATACGCTCATTGTCTCCAACGCACACAAGCTCGGACTTTCCCAGCTTCACCAAATCAGAGGTCGCATCGGCCGTTCTTCGCGCCGAGCATACGCCTACTTTACCTATCCTGCTTTTCGTGCCATTCCCGAAGTTGCGCAAAAAAGATTGGAAGCAATTCGTGAATATGCGGAATTCGGCGCGGGATTTAAAATTGCGCTCCGCGATATGGAAATTCGCGGTGCCGGTAACATTTTGGGCGCACAGCAACACGGACATTTGGATGCCATTGGATACGATTTGTATATCAAATTGCTCAATCAAGCGGTTTTGGAAGAAAAAGGTGTGAAAATCGAACCCGAAATTGAATGCACGGTATCGCTTTCCTTTGATGCCTTTTTGCCGGAAAATTACGTTCCCTTTCCCGCTCAACGAATGGCACTTTACAAAAAAATCGCGCTCATCTCCTCAACGGAGGATTTATCGGATGTTACGGACGAGTTGGTTGACCGTTTTGGCGAGCCGCCAAAGCCAACGCAAAATTTGCTGCGCATTGCACTGATTCATTCGCTTGCGGTAAAATGCCGAATTCATTCTATCCGTCAAGACGGCGGTGAAATCCATATCTATGCGCAAGATCTGAATTTGGACATTTGGATGCAGCTTTCGGATATTTTCGGAAAATTAAGAGTTTTGATGTCCGGAGAGCCGCACATCTGCCTGCGCCTGCAAAAGGGAGACGATGCCTTGGAGCTCATTCACAAATTGTTTAAAAAATATATCGAAATCGGTCATGAAAAAATATAGACCAGTCTATTTATACCCTGTATAATGAAACTGCTTTCATAAAAAGAAAGGAATATTTATATGAAAAAAAATCTTTTACGCATCTCCGCATTTTGCTTTGCGCTTTTACTGTGCGTATCCTGTTTGACCGCGTGCACGGGAAAGGGCGAAACATTGATGTCACTGGAAAAAGACGGCGTCCGTGTCACGCTTTCCCAAAACACGTATGAGTTGATGCTCAGCCGCATCAAAGGAAATCTTTATCTTGGCGGCTACACGGCAAACGGCTATACCGCGGATTACGATGCCTTTTGGTCCTACAATCAAAAATACAACAATGAAATCAAAACATTGGATGAACACTACCGCGAAATCATTTTGGACAATTGCCGTACCTATTTGGTCGGACTTTATCTGTTTGAAAAAGAAGGTCTTTCCCTTTCCGCAACCGAGCTCGAACAAATTGATGATATGATGTACGAACTTTTACGAACGGACGGCAACGGTTCCAAAACAAAATTGAACGCCGTGCTCTCCGAATACAGCATGAATTATGATATGCTGAAAGAAGTCTATACCATAGAGGCAAAAGTGGCGGCGATACAAACACATTTGTACGGAGAGAACGCCGAGTTGATTAGCGATACCATAAAAACCGAATA
>CAYYCU010000075.1:0-2329 GCA_964470415.1 uncultured Ruminococcus sp. | reverse complement strand
ATTCTCTCCTCTCTTGTCAACACATCGGAATCCGAATTTGAGCAAATCATGGAAAAAGAAACCGAAGACGCGGCAGAAAGCAGCGAATATGACGATGGATATTATTTGCAAAAAGGGATTGACTACGCGGCGTCCGGTGCGGATTATGCTTATCTTTCCGACATTGTTTCCAAGCTTGATACCATGGAAATCGGAGAAATGAGCATTGTACAATCCGACTACGGATATCACATCATCCGTAAATATGCACACAGTCAAAAGGCATATGAAAACGAAGTGAATGAAGCTTGGTTTGAGAATTTTAACAGCGATTTAATTGATTATCTCTTTTTGGAAACCTGCAAAAAGCATTATGATGCCATTCAACTTGACGAAAAAGTTTATGCCAAAACACCGTCTATGAAAGAAATCGGTATCAACCTCTACTATTGATTCGGAATCCGCACGGCTTTCAAGTCAATCGGTATAAAATTGTAAAAAAAGGGTTGACAAAGTAAAAGAGACATGGTATAATAAGTCAAACCGCATAAAATCGGGGGTGCTGACTTCGGTCGGCTGAGATGGCGCAAGCCAAACCCTTTTACCTGATACGGATAATACTGGCGTAGGGAGATTTCCATAAACGGACAGAGAGCGTTTTTTCTGGCCGAAGCGAATTGACCGCACGGAGATTTCGTGCGGTCAATTTTATTTTTTTGGAGGTACAGTTATGTACATTGAAAAAACCAAACGTCTCACCGTCTCTGCCATGATGATTGCCATTGCAATTGTACTTGCCGTTGTATGCGCATTTATCCCCTTTTTAAATCTGCCGTTTGGCGGCGGGTTTACGGTCGCCAGCATGTTGCCGATTATTTTAATTTCCTACATGTACGGTGTTCGCTGGGGATTGTTTTCCTCTTTCGTCTATTCTGTTATACAAATTTTGATGGATTTGATGCTCGGCACGGGCGGCTCTACCATTATGGCACTCTTCTTGCCAAATTCAGACAGCTTTATGGGATATGCCGCGGCAATTTGGATTTTGCTTTTGGATTATTTTGTAGCTTACACCGTGTTGGGACTTGGCGGAATCTTTCGCTCCCGCATCTCCAACAAAGCCTTGGCACTTTGTCTCGGTACCATTGCAGCAATCACGCTTCGTTATGCAACGCATGTCATTTCCGGATATATCTTTTACGGACAATGGGCAGAATGGTTCTTTTCGCAGGACGGATTTGCACTCGGTGCAAACATTTTAGAGCATGTCTCCGGAAAATCGCTGGCATTTCTCTATTCTGTTGTTTACAACGGATTATATATGGTTCCGGAAATTGTCATTACCGCAATTGCCGCCGTTGCCGTCTCCCCCATTCCGCAAATCAAAAAAATCAATCCATGAAAAAATATCCTTCCGATGCTTTTGTATCGGAAGGATATTTTTTATCAATTTTCAATCTTATTTATTAAAGGTGGCGTTCCAGTCTTCCATAAAGCGTTGAATGCCGACATCGGTAAGAGGATGCTTTAACATTTGCATAATCACCTTATAAGGAACGGTGGCGATGTGCGCGCCGTGCTTGGCTGCGTCCGTCACATCCTGCGGTCCGCGAATGCTGGCGGCAATAATCTCGGTTTCAATACCGTGAATTTCAAAAATGGCGGCAATATCATCTACCACAGAAATTCCGTTATCCGAAATATCATCCAATCTGCCGACAAAAGGACTGACATAAGTAGCACCCGCTTTTGCGGCAAGCAAAGCCTGCGCCGGGCTGAAAATCAAGGTTACGTTGGTATGGATCCCCTCTGCGGAAAGAACCTTTACGGCTTTTAACCCTTCCTCTGTAATCGGAATTTTAATTACAATATTTTTATGAATTTTTGCCAATTCACGCGCTTCCTTCACCATACCGGCGGCATCCGATGCCACAACCTCGGCACTGATAGGGCCGTCCACAATGGAAGTGATTTCCTTAATTACACTTTTAAAATCCTTTCCTTCCTTTGCAATTAAAGAAGGGTTGGTGGTTACACCGCAAATCACACCCAAATCATTGGCTTTGCGAATATCCTCTACGTTGGCGGTATCAATAAACAGCTTCATTATTTGTACTCCTTTATTTTTAAGCTTTTCAAAAGACTTTATTTTATCATACTGCAAAGCGGTGCTTTTGTCAAGATATTGCGGTGAATTTGAAATATTTTCGCTTTCATTTTGCGCAAAAGCCAAAAGTAAGCAAAAAAATCATGCATTGAAAAAGCAATAGATGAGGCAACCAACAAATATACTCAAATTTTTAACTTTTTCCATTCAACTTCATTTTCATTTATCTAAATATTGAAGTTG